>WFVN01000110.1 GCA_015491615.1 Gammaproteobacteria bacterium | reverse complement strand
TGCTTGGAGCTGACCGGATGCCCCTCGCGGATGTACTCCTCCACCAACACCTTCAGCAGGTGCTGATTGCGCTCTTTGAGCTCTCCGCGACGACGTTTCATGGGATGTTCAGTTCACCTTAATGGACGGGCCGAATCATGGGGACCCCGGCGGGGTTTAGCACTCTAAATATAGGAGTGCCAAGTCCCGATATCAAGCGCTGGCACAGCCTTTGCCCACCCCGGGGGGCATGGTACTTTCACATGCCAACCCGGAGGGCTCCATGATTCCCCCATTCCAACACGTCGGACTCATCGGAAAGTTCGCCAGCGGCGAACTGGGGGAAATCCTCGCCACCTTGGCCGACTTCTTCCGCGGCCGCGGCGCGCACGTCTATCTGGACCTGGCCACCGCCGAACTGCTGAACAGCCCCATCGAGGGCTGCGAGGTGGTGGACCGGGAGACCCTGGGCGAGCGCTGCGACGTGGCGGTGGTGGTGGGCGGCGACGGCACCCTCCTCAACGCCGCCCGCTCCCTGGTGGATCATCATGTCCCCCTCATCGGCGTCAACACTGGCCGCCTCGGTTTCCTGGTGGACATCTCCCCGGAACGCATGCTGGACAAGCTGGAGGAGATCATGGACGGGCGCGCCGTCACCGACGAGCGCCTCCTCCTGCAGGCGACCACCTGGCGTGACGAGGTGGTGATCGGCCGCTGCGTGGCCTTCAACGACGCGGTGGTGCACAAGGCGGGCGACCCGCGCATGCTGGAATTCGAGCTGCGCATCGACGGCCACTTCGTCAACCGCCAGCGGGCCGACGGGGTCATCCTCGCTACCCCCACCGGCTCCACCGCCTACGCCCTCTCCTGCGGCGGCCCCATCCTCCAGCCGGGGCAGGAATCCCTCGTCCTCACCCCCATCTGCCCCCACACCCTCAGCCAGCGGCCGGTGGTCATCCCCGCGCGCGGCAAGGTGGAGGTGGTGATCAGCGAGCAGGGCCACGGCAACGCCCAGATCACCTGCGACGGGCAGATCGCCATGACCTTGAACGGCGGCGACCGGGTGGTCATCGAACCCTACGCCCGGCGCATCTGTCTCATCCATCCCGAAGACTACGACTACTACGCCGTCCTGCGCGCCAAGCTCGGCTGGGGCTGACACCGACGACATGATCACCCGCATCCAGATCCGCGACTTCGTCCTCATCGACCACCTGGATCTGACCCTGGGCCCCGGTCTCACCGTCCTCACCGGCGAGACCGGGGCCGGCAAATCCATCCTCGTGGACGCCATCGGCCTCGCCCTCGGCGGGCGCGCCGACGGGCAGTGGGTGCGCCGCGGCCGCCCACGCGCCGAGATCACTCTCACCCTCGACCTCGCCGACCAGCCCCGGGCCCTGGCCTGGCTCGAGGAGCAAGACCTGGACGAGGACGACGACCCCCTGTGCATCCTGCGCCGCACGGTGCGCGCCGAAGGGGGCTCCCGCGCCTACATCAACGGCCGCCCCGCCACTGCCGGGCAACTGCGGGCGCTGGCCGAACACCTGGTGGACATCCACGGCCAGCACCAGCACCAGTCCCTCCTCCGTCCCGCCCACCAGCAGGCCCTCCTGGACGCCTTCGGCGGCCATCAGGACCTGGCGCGCCAGGTGGCCGAGCAGGCGCGCGCCTGGCAGGACCTCCGCACGCGCCTGGAGGCCCTGGAGCGCCGCGACGACGAGCGGGACCGACGCTTGGACTTCCTGCGCTACCAAGTGGAGGAACTGGAACGCCTGGCCCCCGCCCCCGGCGAATGGGGCACGCTGACGCGCGAACACGACCGCCTGGCCAATCTGGAGGGCCTGTTGCAGACCGCCCGCGCCGGCCTCGAACTCCTGCGCGAGGGGGAAGACGCCCTCGATGCCCGTCTCCAGGCCCTGCAACGCCAGCTCGCCCCCTACACCGCCATGGACGAGCACCTGGCCACAGCCAGCGAACTGCTCGGCGAGGCCCTCATCCAGATCCAGGAAGCGGCCAGCGAACTGGGCCACGCCCAGGACCGGCAGGAACTGGACCCCGAGACCTACGCCCGCGTCGCCGAGCGCATGGGCGCCCTCCACGACCTGGCGCGCAAGCACCGGGTGGAACCGGCGCAGCTCCCCGAACACCTGGCCGCCCTGAAAGAAGAACTGGCCGCCCTGGAGCGCGCCGACGAGGACGCCGCCGACCTGCGCCACCGTCTGGAAGAGACGGCCGCGGCCTGGCGCGAGGCCGCCGGAGCCCTTTTCCACGCCCGCGCCACGACCGGCGAACGCCTGGCCCGAGAGGTCACCGAACTCATGCAGGGCCTGGGTCTGGCCGGCGGCGCCCTGCACGTGACCCTCACCCCCCGCGAGGGCGACCACCCCCACCCCGACGGCGCCGAGCGGATCCAATTCGAAGTCACCACCAACCCTGTCTCTTATACACATCTGACGCTG
>WFVN01000109.1 GCA_015491615.1 Gammaproteobacteria bacterium | reverse complement strand
TTGGAGAGGCCGTCGCCGTCGAAGTCGTCTTCAGGCTGGAGACCAAACCCCATGGTCCTCGGGGAATAACAGCGCCAGCCACGCTCGTAATAGGTAACTTCGAGACGATCGCCGAGACGGTCTCCGTCGGTGTCCCCTTTACAGGGGTCGGCGCCGTAGCGGATTTCTTTCCCATCGACGAGGCCGTCGTCGTCGCTGTCGTTGTCCAAGGGGGAGAGGCAACTGCGTTGGTAATGGCCGTTTCCAAGGGCGCGTGCGATTTCCTCCCGGCTGCTCAGGCCGTCGCCATCGGGGTCGTCTTCGGGGCCGTCTTCCACGGTCAGGCGCAGGTCCACATCCCAGGTGTCTTCCCCATCGCGCCATTCGTATAGGCCGGACGAAAAGCGTAAGGTGAGAGGAAGGTCGTAGGTGCCTGCACGGGCCCTCTCGGCGTCGGGCCGGATCTCCAGGCGGGGCAGTACGACCCTTCGCACGTTTCCGTTGGTGCGGATGGTCAGCCAGTCGGGTAGCTCGTCCGGCAGTTCGAGTGTGTGATCGGCTCTCTCGAAATAGGGATTGATGTCCGCGCTGACGATACCGCTGTCTACCTCCATATTGGCATAGCCCACCGTATTGGTGACGCCGAAGAGGATGTCAAAGGACGGGTTTTGTTGCGTCCAGGGGGCGTCTGGGTACCAGGATCGGGCATAGGACCAAGCCAATTCCAAATCCATGCGCTGGGTTCCGGCATCAAAAGTTTTACCCAGGATGCGCCATGCGTTCCCATTGGCGGGGATTTGCGGGTCGCCTTCCAGAAAGGGAAAGGGGTTGGTCTTGTTGACGTCGATACCAAGGAGATCCTCGGAATAAGGTGCGATGCCCAAGAGATTGAAGACGCTGTCCAAGGCACGCCGGCCGTCCACCGCGTCTTGGCCGTATTTCTCCACCCACGCCTCGTAGAAGTCCACCAAATCGGGGGCGTCCAGCCAGTTCTCCAATTCGTCGTCCACCAGTTGGAGGATGCGCCGGTGGCCGTCGATGGCCTCGCCGTCGAGGAAGTCACGCGCCTCGGGGTCGCCACTGCCCAGGCCGTCGGCGACGTCCCAGAGGACGTTGAGGACATGCTCGTCCACGGCCACCCAGCGTTCTTCGTCTCCTACGTCTTTCCACGTGATGCCGCTGCCGTAGTAGCCGCATCGGCGGTCCACCCTGCTGGGGGTGAAATTGAAGCGCTGGGTGTTGTTCATGTGCGGGTCATAGGCCACGGTGCGCGCTGCCAGGTAGGTGGGGAATCCCTCCGACCAGGCGAATTCGGGGTCGTTGGACCCGTCAGTGTCGGTTTCGGTGCATGCGCGATGGGCGAAGTTGACCCGTATGTCGGTACTGCTGATCTCGCTGACCACGTGGTGGCCGTATTCGTGGGCAATGGTCTCGTCGAGGAAGCCGTAATCCATTCCGTCGGCCTCCTCGTAATTGGCGCAGGAGAGCCAGATATAGAAGCCGTCTATTTGGTCCCAGCCGGTGCCATAGGTGTTCCAGTCGTTGTCGCAGTACTCCACGTCTACTTGGTCGATTTCGTCGTCTTCCTCGGGATCGCGATTGGCCTGCACGTCGTTGAATAGGGTGCGGATCACCTCGTTGACGTTGAGGGCGGCGGCGAAGGAGACGGGGTTGTCGTGGGTGTCCCCTAAACATTGGCCGACGGTGATGAATTCGTTGATGGCCTTCACCTCCACCTCTCCCAGGGGAAGGAAATTGCCGGAATCGGGGGGCGTGAAGGGGCGGTCGATGTGTTCGTACACGAAGCGTTCGTCGACGCAATCGCGATCGGCCCAGACGCGCACCCAGGAATTCTTCACTTCCATCTTCAAGGTGAGGGTGGCGTCCCGGTCGGCGCGTACGGTGAAGCGGAAGCGGCCGTCACTGTCGGTGCGCCCGCTGCCCCGCCCGCCCTTGACCCACACTTTGATGTTGCGGGCCGGGTCCAGATGGACGGTGGCGGGATCGAGGGTGGAGATCCCGGGGCCGGCGCCACTGGGATCGAGGGGGAGATTGCCGTCTTCGAAGACGATGCGACCGGTGAGCACGAATTCCACCGCCTGGGCGGGCATCATGGGGAGGAGAAACAGGACGAGAAGAAGGGTCGGGCGTTTCATCAGTACAGCCCTCCCTGCGGCGAGGTGCCGGTGAGTACGTGTTCCGGCTTGGCTGCGGGGTCATTGCTACCGTCGGCCTGCACCCCTTTGCTCAGGTCGATGTAAAGGCGTTTTTCATAGCTGAACAGGTCACCGGCGGATTTGCCGCTACGCGCGCTCAGATAGCGGGTGACCGACAAAGCGACCTCGCCGATACGGCTGGCGTCGGTGAGCGGAAACCAGAATTCCGCTTGCACGGTCCGTGTCTCTCCGGCCTGCAGCGGGCCTTCGTAGCGGTATTGGGTGTTGTCGCTGAGGAATCGGAGTTTTGTCTTGCGTGCATCGGGCCGGAATCCGCCTTTACCGCGCAGGCGGGCGACGATGTCCATGTCGGCATCGCCGGCGGTGACGACGCCTTTCACCCACACCGTGATGCGCCGGGCGTCGTAATCGATGTCGCTGTCCGCGAGGGTGAGTTCGAGGGCGGGCGGGTGGTCCGGCGGGAAGGCCTCGCGCAGGGCCCAGGCGGCGTTGTAGGC
>WFVN01000108.1 GCA_015491615.1 Gammaproteobacteria bacterium | reverse complement strand
GCAGGGGGGCGTCCGGGTGGGCGGCGCGGAAGTGGCGGAAGGCGTAGTCGCTGACTTCGTATTCGCGCGGCGTGCCGTCCTGCTCCAACATGCGCCGACGGTAGCGGAAATCGAACACGGGTTCGATGCCGGAGGAGACGTTGTTGGCGAGCAGGGAGATGGTGCCGGTGGGGGCGATGGCGTTGAGGTGGCTGTTGCGGATGCCGTGGCGGGCGATGGCGGCGCGGATGTCCTCGGGCAGGGTGCGCGCGTAGTCGCCGGCGAGGTAGGGGTCCGCCTCGAAAGCGGGGAACGCCCCCTTCTCCCGGGCCAGTTGGATGGAGGCGCGGTAGGCGCAATCGCGGATGGTGCGCATGATGCGCGCGGCGGTCTCGCGCGCCGGCTCGCTGCCGTAGTGGAGGCCGAGCATGATGAGGGCGTCGCCCAGGCCGGTGAGACCCAGGCCGATGCGCCGGTCCTCCCGTTCCACCTCGGCCTGTTGCGGCAGGGGGAAGCGGGAGGCGTCGATGACGTCGTCCATGAGGCGCACCGCCACCGGCACCAACTCGGCCAGGGCGGCGAAGTCGAAGCGGGCGTGCTCGGTGAACGGGTCGCGCACCAGGCGGGTGAGGTTGATGGAACCCAGGTCGCAGGCCCCGTAGGGGGGCAGGGGCACCTCGCCGCAGGGGTTGGTGGCGCTGATGTCCTCCCGGTAGTGGAGGTTGTTGAGCTGGTTGATGCGGTCGATGAACAACACCCCCGGCTCGGCGTGGTCGTAGGTGGCGCGCATGATGCGGTCCCACAGGTCGCGGGCACGCACCCGGCGCACCACCTTGCAGGGCACCTCCCCCATTCCCGGCCAGTGGCGGGTGAGGTGCTCGCCGTCCCGTTCGGACGGGTCCAGGGAGGCCACCGGGAAGACCAACTCCCAATCGCGGTCGGCGCGCACCGCCGCCATGAAGGCGTCGGTGACCTGCACGGAGAGGTTGAAGTGGGTGAGGCGGCCGGGCTCGCGTTTGGCGTCTATGAAGTCTTCGATGTCGGGATGGTCGCAGCGCAGGGTGGCCATCATCGCCCCGCGCCGGGCGCCGGTGGACAGCAAGGTGGCGCACATGGCGTCCCAGATGGCCATGAAGGACACCGGCCCGGAGGCGATGCCGCCGGTGGCGTGGGCGCGGAAGCCGCGCGGGCGCAGGGTGGAGAAGTCGTAGCCCACGCCGCCACCCTGCTGCATGGTCAGGGCCCCTTCCTTGAGGGCGTCGAAGATGCCGTCCAGGGAGTCCTCGATGCGCCCCATGACGAAGCAGTTGAACAGGGTCACCCGGTGGCCGGTGCCGGCCCCCGCGAGGATGCGCCCGCCGGGCAGGAAGCGGAAACCCTCGAGGATGGCGTAGAAGCGCTCGGCCCAGTGCGCGCGCGCCTCCGGCGCCTCCACCTGCGCCAGGGCCCGCGCCACCCGCCGCCAGGTGTCGCCGATGTGGCGGTCGTGTACTTCCCCGTCGCGCCAGCGGTATTTGACGTCCCAGACGTGGCGGGAGATGTCCAGCTCGAAGGGGTCCATGGGGGGATGGTAGCGCAGGCAAGGACGAGGAAAAATGGGAAAGGACGCCGCGCGCGTCCTTTCCACGAGAGGAAAGCATCAACCGAGGTTGATTCTCAAGGTATTGCTCCAGGCTTTGCCCTCCACGATCTCGGGCACCACCCAGACCATGGCCTTGTACTCCTCGTTGCCCCATTCCTGATTGCCCACGTCGAACTCCGCGCGGCGGGTGAGCATGAGGGTGCTGTTGCCACTGGGACGGATGGTCTCTTGCGCCACCCAGGTGACGAAGTCGTCCAGACCACCGAAGGCACGCCAGTTCACGCCCACCCGGAAGAAGCCGTTGGGCTCCCAGTGGTAGCTGTCCAGGGCGTCATCCACTTCGAACAGAGGGATGTAGAGCCCGAACAGCAGGTTCTGGCTCACTTCCTGGGGCGAGAAATTGAGAGTAAAGCGCACCTCGGCGAATTCCAGGGTACTGCTCACCCGTCCCATGCGCAGTTCCACGTTGCTCACATTGGCCATGACGACCTCCTTCTCGTTATTGATGAGAACATCGGCGTGGTGGTTTTTTCACCACCCGCCCAGATTCGCATGCAGACGAGCCGGCGGCGATACGGCGTTCGTCCGATGTCTCCGGAAAGCGACGTCAGAAATACCCGCGCGGGGTGTAGAGACGGCCTTGGAAGCTGCGCGTCTGGCGGTTGCCCACCAGGACCACGGTGAGCATGTCCACCGCATCGGGGTGGAGGTCTTGGAGGGTGGTGAGGGTGACGGCTTCCTCGGGGCGGCCGACGGCGCGCGCCAGGGCCACGGG
>WFVN01000107.1 GCA_015491615.1 Gammaproteobacteria bacterium | reverse complement strand
ATCCTGGCTGGGTCGCGTCCCCACAGGCACACGTCGCGCCCGTTGCGGGCCAGGAGGATGGCCAGGGCGGTGCCCCAGGCGCCGGCACCGAGGACGACGAGGCGCTCCATGGTCTCAGTGAGTGCCCTGCGCCTCGCGCTGTTTCTGGAGCTGTTCCTGGTAGAGGAGATCGAAATTGATGGGCGCCAGCAGCAGCGGCGGAAAGCCCCCCTTGGTGACCAGGTCGGAGACCGCCTCGCGGGCGAAGGGGAACAACAGATTGGGGCAGTAGGCCCCGAGCAGTTGACCCAACTCCTCCTGGGTGTAGCCGCCGATGGTGAAGATGCCTGCCTGCTGGATCTCGACGATGTAGGCGGTCTTGTCCTGGAGCTTGGCAGTGACGGTGAGGGTGAGGACCACCTCGTGGGTGGACTCGCCCAGGTCCACGGCGGTGTTGTTGAGCTGCAGGCCGATCTCCGGTTCCCAGGTCTGGCGGAAGATGTGCGGCGCGTTGGGGGTCTCCAGGGAGACGTCCTTGAGGTAGATCTTCTGGATTTGGAACTGGTGCTGGGGTTGCTGCTCGCTCATGGTTCGTTCCTTGGGTTGGCGTTCACAGGTGTCGGCGCACCCAGGCGACGAGGGTGCGCAGGTCCATGGCCCCGGACTGGCGCGCCGCCTCCCGTCCACCCTTGAAAAGGATCAGGGTGGGGATCCCGCGGATCCCCAGGGAGGTGGCCAGGGCCTGCTCACGCTCGGTGTCCACCTTGCCCAGGCGCACGTAAGGCTCCAGCTCCTGGGCCGTCTGCGCGAACACCGGCGCCATCATCTTACAGGGGCCGCACCAGGCGGCCCAGAAGTCCACCAGTACCGGGATGTCGTTGCGCTGGACATGCTTCTGGAAACGCGTCTGGTCCAGCTCGATGGGATGGCCGGTGAACAGAGGCCCGCCACACTTGCCGCACTTGGGACGCGCCTCCAGGCGCACCGCGGGGACCCGATTGACCGCGTCGCAATGGGGGCAGACGATGTGCAGATCGTCATCGTTCATGGAGCGCCTCACTCCTCGTGCCCATCCAGACCCAGAAGGGCGTCCAGCCTGCCTCGGTACTCCAGGGCGTGGATGTCGTCGGAACCGCCCAGCGGGCGACCGTCGACGAAGATCTGGGGAACGGTGGTGGCACCCATGGAGCGTTGCACCATCTCCTCGCGCAATTCGGGCCGGCGGTCGATGCGGTACTCGATGTAGTCCACCCCCTTGCGCTCCAGCAGCCGCTTGGCGCGCACGCAGTAGGGGCACCCGCCGGTGGTGTAGATCTCCACCTTCGCGGAACGACGCTCAGGCACGTTTGCGCTTCCCCTTCTTGCCCTTGTGCAGCGGCAGGTTTTCTTTCTCCCACGCGAACATACCCCCGGCCAGGTTGTATATGCGGGTGAACCCGTGCCGTTTCAAGATCTGGGCGGCGCGTGCCGAGCGTTGGCCGCTGCGGCACACCAACAGGATGGGCCGGTCGCGGTCTTCTCCCAATTGCCGGATGTTCTGGTCCAGCAGACCCACAGGAATGTTGAGACTGTCGAGGATGTGACCCTGGTCGTATTCCTGCTCCGTGCGCACGTCCAACACGAGGGCGTTTTCCCGGTTCACCAATTGCACCGCTTCCGCGACCGGAACGGACTTCGCTCCGCTCAGGCGGTCTTTCAAGAAACTCCGCACCAGCAGTACCAGCAGCACCACGAAAATGGTGACCAGGATCCAGTGGTTGGCGATGAATTCGGGCAGTCGGCTCATAGGGGATCCAGAGGTGAACGGGGCGCGGATTATCCCATGCCCCTACAACCATGTTAAGGCGAATGGTAAAATTGACCGCTTAGCGAGGGTAATCCCGGGTGGTGGGCTCGGTCTTCGCTCATTCCGGGCGCGTGCAGAACACCTCGCGCATCATCTCGATGAGGCGCAGGGTGCGTGCGTCGCTGACCCGGTAGAAGACCCGGTTGGCGTCCTTGCGCGAAGTGAGGATGCCTTTGTCGCGCAGGATGGCCAAGTGCTGGGAGATGTTGCTCTGCGAGGTGCCCACTCGCTCCACGATGTCCTGCACGCTGACCTCCTGGTCGCCCAGGGTGCAGAGGATCTTCAGCCGCAGGGGATGGGACATCGCCTTCATGGAAAGGGCCGCCCGTTCGATGTCTTCGTCGCGGCTGATGAGAGGGGATGGCCGGATCTCTTGGATCATGTCGCTCTTCCTCGCGCGCCAAGACGACGCGTCTCGCTCCGTAAACATAATTTAAACAGCATAAAGTAATATATTGGATTATCGGTGTGGAACATAGCCCGCCGAGAACCCCTTGGCCCATCGAAAGGTCTTCGACAACGACGATGTCAGACGAGCGAACCCAACGAACCAGCCGGCGCGCGCCGGTGGTGCTGATCATCCTCGACGGATGGGGATACAGCGAAAACCCTCATTGCAATGCCATCCATGCCGCCCACACCCCCAACTGGGACCGTCTCTGGCGGCGCTACCCCCACAATTTCCTGCGCGCCTCCGAAGCGTCGGTGGGCCTGCCCAGCCGGCAGATGGGAAATTCCGAAGTGGGGCATCTCAACATCGGCGCCGGGCGCGTGGTGTATCAGGAGTTCACTCGCGTCACCCGCGCCATCGAAGACGGCACTTTCTTCACCAATGGCACCCTCACCAAGGCAGTGGACGGGGCAGTGTCGGCGGGCAAGGCGGTGCACGTTATGGGTCTCCTCTCCCCCGGCGGCGTACATTCCCATGAAGCCCACATCTTCGCCATGCTGCGCCTGGCCGCCCGGCGCGGGGCCGAGCGCCTCTACTTGCACGCCTTCCTGGACGGGCGCGACACGCCCCCCAAGAGCGCCGCCGTATCCATCGAGGCGGCCGAGCGTCTGTTCGACGAACTGGGGCGCGGGCACGTCGCCTCCATCATCGGTCGCTATTACGCCATGGACCGGGACCAGCGCTGGCCGCGAGTGCAGGCCACCTACGACCTCATCACCCAGGGCAAGGGCGCCTTCAGTGCCGAGACTGCCATCGAGGGCCTGGAACTGGCCTATGCGCGCGGGGAGACGGACGAGTTCGTGCAAGCCACCGCCATCACCGGGACCGAGGGGCCGGTGCGCATGGAGGACGGCGACACGGTGATCTTCATGAATTTCCGTTCCGACCGGGCGCGCCAGATCACCCGCGCCTTCGTGGAGCCGGACTTCGACCACTTTCCACGGGCCGTCCACCCGCGCCTGTCCGATTTCGTCTGCCTCACCGAGTACAGCGAGGACTTCCCCGTCCACGTGGCCTTCCCCCCCGAGCGCCTGCGCAACGTGCTGGGGGCCTACATCGCCAACGCCGGACTGCACCAGTTGCGCATCGCCGAGACGGAGAAATACGCCCACGTCACCTTCTTCTTCAACGGCGGCGAGGAGCAGCCCTTCCCCGGCGAGGACCGTTTGCTCATCCCCTCCCCCAACGTGGCCACCTATGACCAGCAACCGGAGATGAGCGCCTTCGAGGTGGCCGAGCGTCTGGACGAGGCCATCCGCGGCGGGCGCTACGACCTCATCGTCTGCAATTTCGCCAATCCGGACATGGTGGGCCACACCGGCAACTTCGAGGCGACGGTGAAGGCCATCGAAGCCCTGGACGTGTGCCTCGGGCGGGTGGTGCGGGCCCTGGAGGAGACCGGTGGCGAGGCCCTCATCACCGCCGACCACGGTAACGCCGAACAGATGTGCGACGAGAAGACCGGCCAGCCCCACACCGCCCACACCCTCAATCCGGTGCCCCTGATCTACGTGGGCAACCGTGCCGACCGCATCCAAGGCGGGGCCCTGTGCGACCTGGCGCCCACCCTCCTCGCCCTCCTGGGCCTGCCGGTCCCCACAGAGATGACCGGTTGTTCCCTCCTGGACCTTGAACGGCGCGAAGCGGTCTGATCGTGCGGGGGCGGTGGGCCTGGCCCTCGTTCTCGCCGCCGCCGGCGTGTCCGCCGGCGAGGTGGACACGTTCCGCCAGGCTCTCCAGAAGCGACAACTCGAACAGCGGCAATTGGAGCGGCGCTTGGAGGACAGCGAGCGGCGTATCGGTGATCTCGCACGGGAGATCCATCGCCTGGAGGGGGAGCTGGCCGAGCTGAAGGCGCGTCGGGCGGAGGTGGACCGTCGCCTGCGCACGGTGGGCGAGGTACGCGACCGGCACCGCGCCCACCTGGCCGCCGCCCTGCGCAGCCTCTACGCCCAGGGACGGGACACCGGTCTGCGCCTGTGGTTGGGGGAAAGCGACCCCGCGCTCATCGGTCGTACCCGTACCTACCTCACCTACCTGACCCGCGCCCGCGTCCGTTACATGCAGGCGGTGCGCGAGGCGGAAGATGAGCTGCGCGAGCTGCGAACGACCCTAGCGGCCACCCTGGAGCTCCTGGAGACGCGTCATCGGCGCCTACAGGCCCGTCAGGAACGCCTGCGGTCGGTACAGGCGGAGCGTCGTCGAGTCCTCGCGGCCTTGCAACGCCGCAACGAGCGGGACGCTGCCCGCCTGGAGCGTCTGTTGGCCGATCAAAAACGCCTGCAAGGGCTGGTGGACGAGCTGGATCGGGACGTACCCTCTCCCCGCGGAGCCGACGGACGTTGGCGGCGGGGCAGCCTGGTATGGCCGGTGCAAGGAAAAGTCGTCGCCCGCTACGGGGCTCCCCGTGCCGCCGACGGTCGCCTGCGCTGGTGGGGCTGGGTGATCCGCGCCCCGGAAGGCACTCCGGTACGCGCGGTGGACGAGGGCGAGGTCCGTTATGCCGGATGGATGCGTGGTTACGGCAATCTCATCATCGTTGACCATGGTCGCCAACGTTTCAGTCTCTATGGCTTCAACCAGACCCTCCTCAAGGGGGTGGGGGAACGGGTGCGCGCCGGCGAGGCCGTGGCCCTGGTGGGTAGAAGTGGCGGTCGGGAGCGCCCCGCTCTCTATTTCGAGCTGCGCCAGCGGGGCAAACCCCTGGATCCCGCCCACTGGCTGGCCAAGCGGTGATCCGTTTGGCAATCGTGGTTGGGATTTGCGATATACTCGCACCGTTTCGTTTCGCGACAACCTAAGGATGGGCGCACCGCCCCGGAGCCGGATATGAAGTCCAACACGCGCAATTTCCTCATCCTCAGCACCGGACTGCTGTTGGGAGTCCTCCTGGCCATCGGTCACGGAGTGTGGGCGGACAAGAACGAGGCGCGGCCCATTGCCCTTCCTCTGGAGGAGCTGCGTACCTTCACCGAGGTCTTCGCCAAGATCAAACAGGAATACGTGGAACCGGTGGAGGACAAGACTCTCCTGGAGAGCGCCGTGCGCGGCATGCTCTCCGGGCTCGACCCCCACTCCGCCTATCTGGATCCCGAGTCCTACAAGGAACTGCAGGTGGGTACCACCGGCGAGTTCGGCGGACTGGGTATCGAAGTGGGGATGGAAAACGGCTTCGTCAAGGTCATCTCGCCCATCGACGACACCCCTGCCCAGCGCGCCGGCATCAAGGCCGGGGATCTCATCATCCGCCTCGACGACACGCCGGTGAAGGGTCTGACCCTGCGTGAGGCGGTGAAGATCATGCGCGGCAAGCCGGGCACCAGCATCGTCCTCACCATCGTCCGCGAGGGGGAGGAGAAGCCCCTCAAGATCAAGGTCACGCGGGCCGTCATCCGGGTCAAGAGCGTCAAGAGCCGCATGCTCGACGAGGGTTTCGGTTACTTGCGCATCACCAGTTTCCAGTCCAAGACCGGGGACAACCTGCACGAGGCCATCCGCAAGCTCAAGAAGGAGAACGGCGGCACTCTGGACGGCTTGGTCCTCGATCTGCGCAACAATCCCGGCGGGGTGCTGAGCGCCGCCGTGGAGGTGTCCGACGCCTTCTTGGACGAAGGGCTCATCGTCTACACGGAAGGGCGCAATCCCGGTTCGCGCCTGAGCTTCAGCGCTACCCCTGGCGACGTCCTCGACGGTGCCCCTCTGGTAGTGCTGGTGAACGGTGGTTCCGCCTCCGCCTCGGAGATCGTCGCCGGCGCCCTCCAGGATCACCACCGTGGCATCGTCACCGGCAGCAAGACCTTCGGCAAGGGTTCGGTGCAGACCATTCTGCCCTTGGGCAACGGCTCCGCCCTGAAGCTCACCACCGCCCGTTACTACACCCCCTCCGGCCGTTCCATCCAGGCCGAGGGCATCGAGCCCGACATCAAGCTGGAGCGGGTGCGGGTGGCGGCGGTGGAAAACTCCTCCGATGGCATCAAGGAAGCCGATCTCGCCGGCCACCTGGAGAACGGGGACGACAAAACAGGCAAAAAGAAAGACGACGAAGACGAGAAAGGGGAACACAGCCTCGTCGATCTGGCCACCCGCGACTACCAGTTGTACGAGGCCCTCAACATCCTGCGTAGCCTCAAACTCTACCAGCAAGCGATGAAGGACTGAGCATGGCGGGCGTGGGCCGCCTCCCCCGCCTCGCCCTCCTCTGTCTGCTCCTCTGTACCGCCGCCGCGCGGGCCGACGGCCTGCCCCGCCTGGCGGTGGTCATCGACGACCTGGGCAACCGCTGGGCGCGCGACCTGCGCGCCGTCGCCCTGCCCGGCGTGTACAGCTTCGCCCTCCTCCCCCACACGCCCTATGCCCGTGCCCTCGCCGAGCGTATCCGCATGGCGGGCAAGGAGGTCCTCCTGCACCTGCCCATGGAACCGCACGGAGACCAGCGTCCGGGCCCCGGCGCCCTGTGGATGGCGCAGACCCGAGCGCGCTTGCTGGCCACCCTGCGTGCCGACCTGGCTGCCGTTCCTTTCGTCAGCGGGGTGAGCAACCATATGGGCAGCCGCCTCACCGAGTCACGACGGGCCATGGCCTGGGTGATGGCGGAGCTGGCACGCCGCCCCGGCCTGTATTTCCTGGACAGCCGCACCAGCGGCGCCAGCCGGGCCTTCGCCGTGGCGCGGCGGTTCGGGTTGCCGACCCTCGCCCGCGACGTCTTCCTCGACCACGAACGCGATGCGAAAACGGTGCGCCGGCAACTGCTGCGGGCGGTGGCGCGGGCGCGGGAGCGCGGCCAGGCGGTCGCCATCGGCCATCCTTACGCGGTCACCCTGGAGGTACTAGAATATTGGCTCCCGCGCCTGGACGGGCGGCATGTGCGCCTCGTCCCGGCCCGTGAGCTGGCGTTTCAACGAGTCAGGAGTCCCGAACTATGGCCGACGTCCTCGTCCCCCTTGCCCAGGGTTGTGAAGAACTGGAAGCCGTCACTGTCATCGACCTGCTGCGACGTGCTCGGCTGGAGGTGACCGTGGCCGGCCTCGACGGTCCCGGCGAGGTACGCGCCAGCCGCGGCACGCGCCTGCTGCCCGACTGCGCCCTGAACGACGTCCTGAGGCAGGACTTCCGTCTCGTCGCCCTACCCGGAGGCCTGCCCGGCGCCGATCACCTGACCGGTGACGAACGCATCCTGGAACTGCTGCGCCGCACCCACGCCGCCGGCCGCTGGGTGGCGGCCATCTGCGCTGCCCCCAAGGTCCTGGCCCGCGCCGGCCTGTTGGACGGGCGCCGCGCCACCAGCTACCCCGGGGCCCTGGAGGGGATCGAGGTGCCGGGGCTCGCCTATCTGGAGGCGCCGGTGGTGGTGGACGAGCGGGTGGTGACCTCGCCCGGTCCCGGCACCGCCATGGACTTCGCCCTCACCCTCGTCGAGTGCCTGGAGGGGCCGGCGCGGCGGGCGGAGGTGGAAGGCCCGCTCATGCGCCCGGGGCGCTGATGGCCAAGGGCGAGCGGCGCAATCCCCGGCGCGAGGTGGCGCGGCGTTTCCGCCGCGATTTCCAGGACCCGCGCCTGGACCTGGAGGCACAGGTAGCCAAGGAACGCCCCAAGGCCCTGCTGTTCGGCCTGGCGGTGGCCCTGGGGGTGTACGGCGTGCTCTTCGGCCTCGCCTACTTGGCTTGGGTCCTGGGGCGGCTGGAGACGGGGGACCTGGCGAAGATCTCCTGGACTGCCATGGTGCCGGGGATCATGGTGGGCGCCGGGGCCTGGCTCATCAATCGCAGCCGGCGCGAATACCCCATCCGCCAGGCCTTGCGCGCGCATCTGGAGACCCTCGAGAAGCGCCGCGGGCCTTTGGGTTGCTACGCGTCGCTCCTGCCCGAGGGGGTCGATCCCGCCTTCAAGCGCGCCTGCCAGTTGAGCCGCGAGGGCAAGCTGGACAAGATCGACCTGGAGGACTACCTGGGCGCCGTGCGCGCCATCGCCCAGCGGCTGGAGGAGGCCCCCCCCGACGAGGCCACCGCGCGCGAGGTCCTCGCCTGCCTGGAGGGCAGGGGCGCGGTTTGAGGCCCCCGGGCCGAGTTGGGTTCAGGGGATGGCGGTGGGCGCGTCCGCCTCGTTTTCGGCGGTTTCCGCCATCCGTTCTTCGGCATTCCCTGCTT
>WFVN01000106.1 GCA_015491615.1 Gammaproteobacteria bacterium | reverse complement strand
GTTCTTGACCGTCCACGCCAGGTTCTCGCTGCGCGAGACCATGTGGTTGAGGAAGTCCTTCAGCGTCATCGACGAGGCCAGCTCGATGACGACGGTCAGGCTTTCGTCCTCGATGACCGTGCGCGCCTCCGGCGTGGTGATGATCTGCACGCCGGTGAGCAGGCTGAGGTTCTTGATGACGTCGAGGTAGGCGCCGGTCTCATCGCCTTCCTCGTGGACGATCTGCTGGACGTGGCCCAGGCGGCGCGTTTCCAATGGGCCGAGGCTCCCGCCAGTGTCCCCGGCGAGTTGTTCACCGCCACTTTGAGCCGCGACGGCCACCTCATCCTCCACACCGACTTCGAGACCCTCTACCGCTTTCCCGGACCGACGGCCCTGGATGCCTGGGTGGCGCGCCTGCCCGCCGCGCAGACGGCGGTGGAGGTGGGCGGGGCCGGTCCCGAACTCGTCTCACCTCCGGAAACGGGAGAAGACGAACTCCCTCCCGCGATCCCGGCCGGCACCGGATCGGAAGCGCCCGAAAGGCACGACACTGAACCTGCGTGGACGGACGCCGCCCCGGCATCGGAGGATCGTCAGCCGGTGCAGGGGGACGCGCGCCCGGCGGACCACGACCCCGCCGAGACCGACCGCCCGTGCTCCGCCGCGGAGGAGAGTCGGGGCGCATCGGGTACGGGCGCGGCATCGGTTGTGGAAGGTGGACCATCCGCGCCCCAAGCCCCAGCCCCCGCGGAGACTGCCCAGACGGAGACCCACGACGATGGAGAGACGACTGCGGAAGTCCCTGCGCCGGTACCGATGCGGCCCTCCCGGGCGACGGCGAAAGAAGTGGTCGCGCCGCATCGCCGGGCGGCGGAGCCGCCGCGTCTGGAGCCCCCCCTGGGGCGTCCGCGGCCTGTGTCGGTGGAGGCCACGCGGGAAGCGCCTCCGGCACGGCAGGGCGGGGCACCGTCCCTCCCCGAACTGGAGACGGTACTCTCACGCCTGGAGCGCTTTAATGTCCCCATCGCTCCACGAAGGCCGCCGCCTCCGGAGGACGAGGATCCAAGTTGGTTGGTGCGCCCCGACCCGCGCCCGGCGCGTATCGTCCATCGCCGGCCCCGTACGCGGCGTCGGGGATCATGGTCACCTCGTATCGCCGCCCTCTTGGCGGCCTTGGTGGTGACCCTCAATTTCCCCCTCATCGCCGACCTGGAGCGCCAGCGGGCAGGGACACGGGCCGCGTTCCCAGTCACGACCGGATCGCCGCCGGCCCTGCCCCCCGCAGCGACGTCGGTGGAACCCATGGCACCAATGGCATGGCGTCCGCTCTCCACGCAAATCCACGACGGGCTCAGCGACGCCCCTTACCTGCCCTGGTCCATACCCGTGTCCGGGCCGCCCCCCTTCGATCCGCGTCGCCTGCGCGTGCACGTGGTGGACCGGGGCGAGACCCTCTGGCACCTGGCCGAACGCTATCTGAACGATCCCTGGCGTTATCGAGAACTGGCCCGCTTGAGCAACATCCGTGATCCCGACCTCATCCTGCCGGGGGAATACATCTACTACCTGCGGCGCGACTGACCCCGCCGGCGAAGATCGATCCGGCCGTCGCGGCCATCCCCTGGACGGTCGGCGAAGGGCTTGAGGTCCAGATCCTGCTTGTCCAAACCGTCCAGGTCGAGTAAAACGCCCTGTTCGATACTGCGGATATGATCATCGATGAGCGAGACTGAGAGGGACGTGACGTTGAACGGACAAGCGCAGGGACCGATTCTGGCGGTGAGTGCCTGTCTCCTGGGGGAGTCGGTGCGCTACGACGGCACCGATAAGCGTGACGCGCGCGTGCAGGGATTGTTGGCACCCTTCTTCCAGTTCCGCCCCCTGTGTCCGGAGGTGGGGGCGGGCCTGGGGGTGCCCCGGCCACCGGTCCAGTTGGTACGTCGCGAAGGGGAGCTGCGCGCGGTGGGGGTCGAAGACCCGGACTTGGACGTGACCGCGGCCATCGAGGAGTTCGCCCGCCGCTTCGACCGTGAGGACGGAGTCGATGGGTTGGTGCTCAAGGCGCGCTCCCCCAGTTGCGCCCTCGGCAGTGCCCCGGTGGGGGAGAGCGAAGAGCTCGCCGACGGCCTCTTCGCCGCCCGTGTACGGACCCGGCGTCCGTGGCTGCCTTGCATCCAGGAGGATCAATTGGACGATCTCTGGTCGCGTCTCCATTTCGCCGAGCGGGTGTGGATCGGCCATGGCCTACGCAGCGGTCACCTGGGTTGCCTGCGTCCTTCTTGGGTATACCGTCTCAAGGGGCGCGGCCCGGGGGGTATCGACCAGGACCCGGCGCGCTCCCTGGAGGAAGCCCTCTCGCGTCCTTGGGCCGAGGAAGAAATCGCCCGCCAGACGAGTTTTCTGCAAGACGACCCGGCCCTGCCGGAGGCTTGGCGCGAGCGTCTTGCCAATGCCGCCCCCGAGGCCGACCCGGCGCGCCGCCTGGGCCTGCTCCTCGCCGCCCTCGCCGCCCTCGACGGCGACGAACGGGGCGAGGCACTGTTTCTCGCCTTCGCCGGTCTCACCCGCAGCCGCGACGAGGCTCCGGCACCGTGCTGAGTTTCCTCGCCGCTCGCCTCGGGTCGGCAGCGGTGGTGTTGCTGGGGGTCACTTGTCTGGTCTTCGGCCTCATCCACCTCGTCCCCGGCGATCCGGTGGAGATCATGCTCGGGGAAGCGGCGCGTGCCGCCGACCGTGAGGCCTTGCGCCACGCCCTGGGCCTCGACCGTCCTCTGTGGTCGCAGTTGCTCACCTACCTCGGTGGGCTGATGCAAGGCGATCTGGGCGAGTCTCTCTACTACCGTCAGCCCATCACCGAGATTCTCTTGCAACGCCTGCCCGCCACCGTGGAGTTGGCGCTTGCCTCCCTCCTCGTGGCCCTGGTCCTGGCCCTACCCCTGGGCACTCTGGCGGCGATGCGCAAGGGCAGTCTCTGGGACCACCTGGCCATGGGTTTCTCCCTCGCCGGGGTTTCCATCCCCAACTTTTGGATGGGCCCGTTGCTCATCCTCGTCTTCTCGCTTTGGCTGGGTTGGTTTCCCGTGAGCGGGCGCGAGGGGACGGCATCATTGGTCCTTCCCGCCCTCACTTTGGGCACCGCCCTGGCTGCCATTCTCGCCCGCATGTTGCGCTCGGCCCTGCTGGAGGTGCTGGAGGAAGATTACATTCGCACCGCCCGCGCCAAGGGCCTGGCCGATATCCAAGTGGTGGCGCGCCACGCCTTTCGTAACGCCGCTCTGCCGGTGATCACCGTCCTCGGCCTGCAACTGGGGACCCTGCTGGGCGGGGCGGTGATCACCGAAACGATCTTTTCCTGGCCGGGGGTGGGGCTGCTCACGCTGGAGGCCATCCAGCAACGCGACTACCCCCTGGTGCAGGCCTGCGTACTGCTCATCTCCTTCGCCTACGTGGCGGTGAACACCGCCACCGATCTGGTGTACGCCTGGGTGGATCCGCGCATTCGATTGGAGGAGGAAGGGTGAGACACTGGCCCGTCGCGGTGTTGATTCTGTGGGCGCTCATGGCCCTGGTGGGCCCGTGGCTGCCCCTGGCGCCGGACGCGGTACACCTGGAGCACATCCTCGAAGGGCCGGGGCCGGGCGCCTGGCTGGGCTACGACGACCTCGGGCGACCGGTGTGGGACCGGCTGGTGTACGGGGCGCGCACTTCCTTCCTGGTGGGAGTCTGGGTGGTGGCCCTGTCCCTCGTCCTGGGGACCGTCATCGGTGCCTTGAGCGGTTACCTGGGGGGGCGCGTGGATGCCATGGTGGTGCGGATCATCGACGTCTTCCTGGCCGTCCCCGGCATTTTGTTGGCCATCGCCCTGGCGGGCATTCTCGGACCGGGTATCGAGAACGTCGTCCTCGCCCTCTCGGCGGTGGGTTGGGTGGGCTACGCGCGCCTCGCCCGCGCCCAGGTGTTGAGTCTCAAGCACCGCGACCACGTCCTCGCCGCCCAGGCCCTGGGGGCGGGCACGGCGCGCATCGTCGGCCGCCACCTGCTGCCCCTCATCGCCGCCCCCCTCATCGTCGAGGCCACCTTCGGCATCGCCGGCGTGGTCATCGCCGAGGCCAGCCTGTCGTTCCTGGGGCTGGGGGTGCAGCCGCCGGCGGCCTCCTGGGGGAGCATGATCCGCGACGGCACCCGCTACATGCTGGTCGCCCCCCATCTGGTGCTCGCCCCCGGTCTGGCCATCGCCGCCGTGGTGCTGGCGGTGAATCTGTTGGGAGACCGCCTGCGCGACCGCCTGGACGTGCGCCGGGGATGACCGATTTGAGGAGGACGCCATGCTCGGCCCGGTGATGATCGACCTGCAAGGGACCACCCTCGAGGACGAGGAACGGGAGCGCATCGCCCATCCCCACTGCGCCGGGGTGATCCTGTTCGCGCGCAACTTCGAGCACCGGGAACAACTGCTGGAGCTCACCCGCCGGATCGCGGAGGTCAAGCGCCCCAAGCCCCTCGTTGCCGTGGACCACGAGGGGGGGCGCGTGCAGCGCTTCCGCGAGGGGTTCACCCGCATCCCGCCCATGCGCGCCCTGGGGCGTCGCTACGAGCGGGAGCCGGAAGCGGCGCTGAACGAGGCGCGGGAGATGGGTTGGCTGCTGGCCGCCGAGCTGCGCGCCGTGGGGGTGGATTTCAGCTTCACCCCGGTGCTGGACCTGGATCGCGGCGTGTCCGGGGTGATCGGCGATCGCGCCTTCCACCGCGACCCCGAGGTGGTGGCCCGCCTCGCCTCGGCCCTGCGCCACGGCATGGGCGAGGCGGGCATGTCGGCGGTGGGCAAGCACTTCCCCGGCCACGGCGCGGTGGCCGCCGACTCCCACCACGAGCTGCCGGTGGACGGACGCCCCCTGGCCGCCATCGAGGAGGACATGCGCCCCTTCGTCCACCTCATTCGCAACGGCCTGGAAGGGATCATGCCCGCGCACGTGGTGTACCGTCGCCTGGACACCCTGCCGGCCGGGTTTTCTCCCTACTGGATCCGCGCCGTCCTGCGCGGACGGTTGGGTTTCCAGGGGGCGGTGATCTCCGACGACCTCTCCATGACCGGCGCTGCCGTCGCCGGCACCCCGCTGGAACGCGCCAAGGCCGCCCTCGGGGCCGGCTGCGACATGGTCCTGGTGTGCAACGAGCCGGAGGCCGCCGGGCGCGTCCTGCACGGCCTGCGCCTGGAGCCCGACCCGGCCCGCGGCCTGCGCCTGGCCCATCTGCACGGCCATCACCCCATCGACGTGAACCGCCTCCTGCGCGACCCCCGCCATGCCCGCGCCGCCGCTCTGGCTGAGCGCCTGTGGGCCCGGGCCTGAAGTCGCGGAGACCCCTCGCCGCTGTCGGTGGACCGGTGACGGGCGTGTTTCAGTTGCGCGGCAGGCCCAGGCGGGGGCGGTTCGAGGGGGTGCGGTCGGCGGGGCGGATGTCCAGCGGGCGGCCGGCGACGCGGGCCCGGCCCAGGGTGACGAGACGTTCGCTGTCCATGCCGCGGGGAAGCTCCACCAGGCTGTGGTCGTCGTGGATCTCGATGCGGCCGATGTGGCGACTTTCCAGACGCACCTCGTTGGCGATGGCGCCGACGATGTTGCTCGGGCGGACCCCGTGGCGGCGGCCCACGGCGAGACGGTAGCGGGCCATGGGTACGTCCGGACGGCGCCGGGTGCGGGGGCGCGCCTCGTCGGGCCGGAGGCGCGAGCGGGTGGGCGGCTCGGCCGCGAACGGACCGTCGTTCTTTCGTGCCAGGCGGGCGAGGGCGGCGGCGAGGTGCAAGGGCTCCAGGCCCTCTTCCTCCACCAGCTCCGCCACCAGGGTCTGGTAGGAGGGCAAGTCGGGGGCGGCGAGGGTGGCGCGGATCTCGGCTT
>WFVN01000105.1 GCA_015491615.1 Gammaproteobacteria bacterium | reverse complement strand
CTTTTGGCTCAGCCTGGTATGGATCCTATTGGTTCTCGGCGGTGGCGTGGCCGGCCTGTGGTGGTGGCTGCAACGGAAAGGGGGCGGAAAGAAGGAAAAAGATGAGGCCGTGGATATTGAGGAGGAGGCGAAGGAAGACGAGTGAACGCGGGCGAGCCGCATGCTTTCCCCTAATAATGGAAGACGATGGAACGAGACTCCGACTGCATAAGTCGGGCTAGACAAATTCTTAGACTTAGTCTATATTCGTCAAGGAAACCACAACAGCAAGGGGAGAGCAGAGACCATGAAAGCCCGCATCAAGACACAAATTACCGGCTTCGTCGCCGGGATCGCCCTGAGCGGTATTGCCGTCGCATTCGAACCGTTGCCGGCACAACCGCCGGTGCCCGTCGACAACCCCATGAACGCCGAGAAGATCGAGCTGGGGCGCATGCTCTATTTCGATCCGCGCCTGTCGGTGGACGGCACCGTGTCTTGCAACTCCTGCCACAACGTGATGACCAACGGCACCGACAACCGCCCCGTCTCGGTGGGCGTCAATGGCCAGAAGGGCGGTCGTAACGCGCCTACGGTGTTCAACGCCGCTTTCCTTTCCGCCCAGTTCTGGGATGGTCGCGCCGCCACCCTGGAAGATCAGGCCAAGGGCCCCATCCTCAATCCCATCGAGATGGGCATGCCCTCGGAGAAGGTCGTTATCGACCGCCTGAAGAAGATCCCCGAGTATGTGGATCGCTTCGAGACGGTGTTCGGTGAGGGTGGCCTCACCTATGACAACATCGCCAAGGCCATCGCCGCCTACGAGCGCACTCTGGTCACTCCCAACAGCCCCTTCGATCGCTATCTGCGCGGTGACGAGAACGCCATCTCCGAGTCCGCCAAGCGGGGCATGAAGCTGATGGAGAAGCTGGGTTGTACCGCTTGCCACAACGGCCCCAATCTGGCTGGCCCCGATCTGCCCACCGGCCAGGGCTTCTTCCAGAAGTTCCCCATCTACACCGACAACGAATACGTGAAGAAATACGACCTGCTGGCCGACAAGGGCCGCTACGAGGTCACCAAGAAAGAAGAGGACAAGCATATGTGGCGGGTGCCCACCTTGCGTAACGTGGCCCTCACCGCCCCCTACTTCCACAACGGCTCGGTGCAGACCCTGGACGAGGCCGTGCGGGTGATGGCCAAGACGCAGCTCAACCGCGACCTCTCCCGCAAGGAAGTGCGTGATCTCGTCGCCTTCCTGGAATCCCTCACCGGCGAGATCCCCCCGCAGGTGATGCCCAAATTGCCGCAAACCGAGGGCTTCAGCGTCGTGGGCGATCAGTGATCGCAGCCCGACCCTCCCAACGGACCCCGGCCATCGGCCGGGGTTTTGTTTTTTCGCGAGAATCCTTTCGGAAGCCGTTTTTAGCGTATCACTTCAATTCTAGATCGAGACCGAGCCCGGTCCATACCCTGTCCGCGGTCATCACTGGTAGTCCATTATCCACCGCCAGCGCTAGACAGGCACGATCGGCCAGGGAAAGGCCGTGGTTTCGGGTACGGGTGAATAACCTCGCCGCGATCTCGACCTGTTCTGGTGTGAACGGCTCGAAAATCACGCCCACCTCCGTGAACTCCTGTTGCATGCCGTCGATATCGACATCCCGCTGCAGAGATTTTTGTAGAACCTCGGCCCAGTTGACGGCCGACACACGCGCCCTCTCCAGCACCAAAGACACGCGCTCTCCACCCGGCTCTTCATGCAAGTAGGCGAGCAGCGCCGAAGCATCCAAGACTAGGCCCATGGCTCAGTCGCTCTCCCGCTCCGCCTCATCCCGGCGTTCGGCGATGAGTTCATCCACGAGGCTCACCTCCCGTGGGATGTGCTTGAACCGCTCCCGTAGGCGGCGTTCCACCGCCTCGCGCCGCTCCAGCACCAATGCATCTCCCACCTTGCGAGCCACCAACCGATCACCGGGCTTGAGTTTCAGTGCCTTGCGCAAGGCGGCAGGGATCACCACCCGTCCTTGTGCACCGACTTGAACTTCATTTTCGTTGCTTGCCATGCTTTCTCCAGAAATGACATGCTCGATTAAGCGTGGCACGCATTTCCAAGACTGTCCGATTTAGTGTCCGCCGCAACGCGTGAACACCGGGCAGGACGCGCTTCTACACAGCCCACCAGCGCTGTCAACCGTCTTCCGCGACGACTTCCCGACAGACGCCCTGCGGAACAAAACTAAATTAATCAACCACTTACAAACCGATCAAAGATTGGCCAGGCTAACGAGAAGGGGCTTTTGACGGTCTCTCCGGGCCCTTCTCCTCAAGTTTTCAACAAAGTTATCCACAGGTTCTGTGGACAACGCGCTTTACTCGGCCAGGGCCTTGTCCACCACCTCGAAGAGGTCGGGCGAGAGATCGCCGTGGCGGTGGATGCGTTCCAGTTGCGCGCGCATGAGCCGGCGCCGGCCCGGCTCGAAGCGGCGCCAACGGGCCAGGGATTGGGCCAGGCGCGCGGCCATCTGCGGGTTGAGGCGGTCCAGCTCCAGGCAGTGGTCGGCGACGAGGGCGTAGCCGGCGCCGTCCGGGCGGTGGAAGTGGTAGGGGTTGGCGAAGGCCAGGCTCCCCAGCACGGCGCGCACGTGGTTGGGGTTGGTGAGCTGGAAGCGGGGGTGCCGGAGGAGGCGCCGGATGCGCTCGAAGGTGTCCGGGTGGCGGCTGCGGGCCTGCACGGCGAACCATTTCTCCAGCACCAGCGGGTCGTCGCTCCAACGCCGTTCGAAGTCGTCGATGAGGGCCTCCCGTTCGGGGTCCAGGCTGCCGACGACGGCGACGAAGGCGGCCAGGCGCTCGGTCATGTTGTCGGCCTCGTGGTACTGGCTGCGGGCCAGGGCCCAGACGGCCTCGTCCTCCAGGCGCACGAGCATCGCCAGGGCAGTGTTGCGCAGGGCCCGGCGCCCCACCGCGTCCGCCTCGAAGCGGTAGGGTCCGTCCGCGGCCTGGGCGTGGTAGAGGGCTTCCCAGTGGGGGCGGTGGGCCTCGGCGAGGGCGGCCAGATGGAATTCGCGCACCCGGTGCACCGCCTCCGGGGCGATGACCTCCAGGGCCTCCGCCAGTACCAGTTCGTTGGGCAGCTCCAGCAGGCGGGCCAGGAGGGCGCGGTCGGGGTGGCCGCGGCGCAGGAGGTGTCCGTGGGCGCGTTCGAGGACGGGCGGCAGATGGAGCGGTCGGCCGACGTGGTAGTCGTCCACGGCGCGGGTGAGGAGCCCAAGGGCGAGGCGCTGGCCCGCCTCCCAGCGGTTGAAGGGGTCGGGGTCGTGGGCGAGGCGCAGGGCCAGGTCCTCGTCGTCTTCGTCCAGCTCCAGGCGCACCGGGGCGGAGAAGCCCCGCAGCAGGGAGGGCACCGGCTCTTCGTCCACCCCCTCCAGGGCGATGCGCTGCACCGCCTCGGTGAGGAGGACCACCGTCTCCTGCACCGCCCCCTCGGCGCCGGGCGGGCGGAACAGGAGGGGGCGACCGTCGCGCCCCAGAAGGCCGAGGGCGATGGGGATGGGCAGGGGGCGCTCGTG
>WFVN01000104.1 GCA_015491615.1 Gammaproteobacteria bacterium | reverse complement strand
GGGGCGGCACGAACAGGCGCGGGACGTATGGATGTGACGCCATGACACACCTCCTGTTTCAGGGCTCTTCTTTTTGGACTGCATCTCGCCCGCCCCTATCCCGAGCATTTCAATCAAGTTTGTGATAGGTTCATCGAATCCATGAATTTCAGGGTATGATGAAATGATGAAATTCCTCGACCGACTCCCCCTCGCGCCCCTGGCCTTCTTCGGCATCGCCCTGGGCCTGGCTCCCTTCGCCCCCGAACCCCACCTGGTGGAGAAACTGCGCATGCTCGCCAGCGGGACCTTGAGCCGCCCCATCGACATCTTCGACCTGTTCCTGCACGGGACCCCACCCCTGCTGCTGGTCCTCAAACTGGGGCGGATGGCGGTGCTACGGCGTGCCTGAACCCGCCCCGTCCAGATAGGCGAGGAGAAATTCCACGCATTCCAGGCGATCGTGGGCCTGTTGCAGGGACTCGCCCCACACGGTGACCCCATGGCCGCGGATGAGGAGGGCGGGCACGGCGGGTGCCTCGACGGCAAAGCGGCGCGCCACCGCGCGGGCGATGCGCGCCACCTCCAGGTGATTGGCGAACAGGGGCAGGGCGACCCGCGGCGCGGCTTCCCACACCCCCAACCCCTTGAGGATCTCCAACGGAGGCAAAGGCAGTTCCACGGCCTCGGGCGGCAGGTCGTGGCTGACCCGGGCGGCAGCCAGGCTGTGCACGTGCAGGCAGGCGCTGGCCTCGGGAAAACGGCGGTAGAGGGCGGCGTGGATGGCGGTCTCCGCCGAGGGGCGCACCCCGGGCGGGGTGTCGAGCGGGCGGCCGTCCAGATCCACTTCGAGGAAATCGCGCCCCGGATCCAGGCAACCCTTGGGGCACCCGGAGGCGGTGATCCAGAAGCGCCCGGCGCCGCTGCGGGCGCTCAGATTGCCCGCGGTGCCGGCCATCCAGCCACGCCGGTGGAAATCGGCGGCCAGGGCGGCCAGGGCCTCGCGGGGTGGCAGTTCGTCCCAGGGTCGGCTCATGGTCGTTCGTTCCTTTCGCTGCTGAACCAGAGGTCGCCGTAGTCGGCGACGACGGTGCCCCCCGAATCGTCGCTGTCGGTCATGAGGGCGACGGCGTCGATGCGCGTCACTCCCGGCCCAAGATGACGGCGCACCAGGGCGCGCAGGTCCACCCCCTCCCGCACCCAGCGTCCCACCGCATCGGTCCGGCCGCGCACCGCCACCATCACCACGTTGCCGCTGTAGGCATTGACCCAGACGGCCCCGCGTGGCTGGTTGGAGGACCACACCAGATTGAGGGCGCGGGTACGCCAGAAGGCCCATCCGCCGTCCACCACCACATACAGGCGGGCGACGTAATCGTCGCCGCCGCGGCGCCGCTCGTCCAGTCCGGCCAGGCGTCGGTGGGGCCGCCAGGACCAGTGCAGCCAGGGGGTGCGCTCCAGGTCTACGGTCACGCGACGGATCAGCCCCGAGGCGCTGGCGCGGGCCTCGGCGCGCAGGAAGGTACGGTCGTTTTCGCTCACCAGCGAATAGCGGGTCTCCCCGTGGAAGGCGTGTCTCTCCCAGCCGGCCAGGTCGCCCTGGGAGAAGCGCCCCAGCCAGAGGGTCTCGGCCAGGGCCGGGGCGGCGAGCAGGCAAAGGAGCAGGGCCGCCCTCACACCAGGAACAGAGTCGCCAGTCCCAGGAAGGCCATGAAACCCACCACGTCGGTGACGGTGGTGAGGACGACGCCGCCGGCGAGGGCCGGATCGGCCCCCAACTTTTGCAGGCCCAGGGGGATGAGGGCGCCGGCCACCGCCGCCACCAGGAGGTTGACGACGATGGCCAGGCCGATGACCACCCCCAGGGTGACGTTGTGGAACCAGGCGATGGCGACGATCGCCACCACCACCGCCCACAGGATGCCGTTCACCAGCGACACCAACACCTCTTTACGCAACAGCTTCCAGGCGTTGGAAGCCGACACCTGGCCCAGGGCGATGCCGCGGATCATGAGAGTGAGCGTCTGGGTACCGGCGATACCGCCCATGCTGGCGACGATGGGCATGAGTACCGCCAGGGCCACCACCTTCTCGATGGTGGCGTCGAACAGGCCGATGACCCAAGCGGCGAGGAAGGCGGTAACCAGGTTGACCCCCAGCCATACCGCCCGCCGCCGGGAGGAACGCAGGACCGGGGCGAACATATCGTCTTCCTCGTCCAGACCGGAGCGGGCCATGATGTCGTGGTCGGCCTGTTCGCGGATGAGGTCCACCACGTCGTCGATGGTGATGCGCCCGAGGAGCTTGCCGTTCTCGTCCACCACCGGGGCGGATACCAGGTCATGGTCCTCGAACAGGCGCGCCACCTCCGTCGCCGGCGTGTCGGCGGGGATGGGCTCCAGGTCGCGGTCGAGGATTTCGGCCACGGTGAGGGTGGGGTCGGAGGTGACCAGTTGCGCCAGGCGCACCCGGCCCAAGTATTTGTCCTCCCGGTTGACCACGAACAGGCTGTCGGTGGGCTCGGGCAGCTCGCCGCGAAAACGCAGGTAACGCAGGACCACTTCCAGGGTGACGTGCGGACGGATGGAAACCGTGTCCAGGTTCATGAGCCCGCCGGCGGTGTCGTCCGGATAGATCAGCACCGTCTCCAGACGCTGGCGGTCCTGTTCCGACATGGACTGGAGCAGCTCGCTGATGACCGGCTCGGGCAGATCGGGGAGGATGTCCGCCAGGTCGTCGGTGTCCATGCCCCCGGCGGCGGCCACCAGCTCCTCGCGGTCCATCTCGCGGATGAGATCGGAGCGGACCTCGTCGTTGACGTAGAGGAGGACTTCCCCCTCCTCTTCGGCGGGCACCCGTGACCACACCACCTCGCGCTGATCGCGCGGCAGGGCTTCCAACAGATTGGCGATCTCCGCCGGATGCATCTGCGCCAGGTGCTGGTCGAGGGCCACCAGATCGTCGTGCTCCAAGCACTCCAGGACCTGGGCGAGACGTTCCTGGCTACTCTCCAGACGGGTTTCGGGGGACGTGGTCATGATGGGGTTCTTCCTTAAACTTCTTCGAACGCCCCGGGGGCAGAAAAACAATGCGCCGGAGGAGGGCCTCCGGCGCGTGCCAGAACTATACCAGATCACTTTGCGGGGAGAAGAGTTCCCGACCAGGGATGGATCCGGAGGTGGGCTCCGCCGTCCTTCACTCCGCTTCGCCGAAACGCTCCCGGACGAGTTCCGCCAGTGCCGCCACCACCTCGCCCTCGTCCGGACCTTCGGCGCGGATGCGGATGCGACTGCCGCGCGTCGCCCCCAGTTTGAGCACCCCCATGATGCTCTTGCCGTTGGCCTCGCGCGTGCCGTGCACGAGGCGCACGTCGCTCTGGAAGCGTTGCGCCCGCGTCACCAGACGCGCGGCGGCACGGGCGTGCAAACCCAGGCGATTGACGATCTCCACTTCGCGCTCGGTCATGGGGCTGGCGGTACGCACACCATGATGCCCTCGCGTCCTCCGCCGAGGGCCTTTTCCACCAGCTCGGGAAGAGTCAAGGTGGCGTAGTTGAATACCCGCACCATCATCGGCAGGTTGACCCCGGCGATGACCTCCACCCGTCCCCGGCGGCGCAGCCGGCAGGCGACGTTGGCGGGTGTTGACCCGTAGATGTCGGTGAGCACGAGAATGCCGTGGCCTTCGTCCAGGCGTTCGTACAGGGCATGGGCGCGCTCGTCCAGCAGGTCCGGATCGCAATCGCGGCTCACCGGCAGCACCGCCGCCGCCAAGGGGCAGAAACCGAGCATGCCCACGGCCGTCTCCATGAGGGCCTCCCCCACCCCTTCGTGGGCGACGATGAGGACGCCGACGCTCACGACAGCTCCCGATGGCGCACCAGGGCCTCGCGCCCCTGGGCCTGCAAGTGCTCGCGCAGGCGTTCGACCATGTATACCGAGCGGTGCTGACCACCCGTACAACCCACAGCGATGGTGAGATAGCTGCGGTTGGCGGCCTCGAACTGGGGCAGCCAGGCGTCCAGGAACTGACGGATGTCGCGCAACATGCGTCCCACCTCCGGTTGCGTGTCCAGGAATTGGCGCACCGGGGCCTCGAGCCCGGTGTAGCCGCGCAGAGCACTGTCCCAGTAGGGGTTGGGGAGACAGCGCACGTCGAAGACGAAGTCCGCCCCCGGCGGTACTCCGTGCTTGAAACCGAAGGACTCCAGCGCCAGGGACATCACCGAATGCTCGGCCCGGACCACTCGTACCCGTACCAGTTCCCGCAGTTGATGCAGGCTGGTCTGGGTGGTGTCCAGGTGCAGGTCCGCTTCGGCGGCGATGGGGTCGAGGAGGTGCCGTTCCTCGGCGATGGCCTCGGCCAGGCTCAAGCCGGTACGCGTCAGCGGGTGCTTGCGGCGGGTGTCGGAGAAGCGCTTGAGGAGGACAGTGTCTTCGGCGTCCAGGAAGATCACCTCGCTCTGCAAGCCGGCCTCGCGCAGGCCGGCGAGGATGGCGGGGAAACGGGCCAGCTCCTCCTGAGGATTGCGGGCGTCGATGCCCACCGCCGCCAGGCCCCCATATTTTTCCGGGTCGGCCAGGATCTGGCGGGCGAAACTGGACAACAGGGCCACCGGGAGGTTGTCCACGCAGTAGGCGCCCAGGTCCTCCAGGAGATTGAGGGCGCTGCTCTTGCCCGATCCGGACGTGCCGCTGACGATCAACAAGCGCATGGATCCCCCTCCGTCTGGACCGCCACCCATTCCACCAGGGCGGCGCATGCCGCGCGCCCCTGTATAGGGTAAACGGGCAGGCGCACCCCGGCCAGCGTCTTCCATTCCCGACGGGGCACCAGGCGTGCCTCGGCGCCTCCTTTCCGTTGCAGGCGAATGATGGCATGGATCGGCTGAACATCGGCCGATGCACGTCTACCGTAAGCCTGACGCAGATCCACCTCCCCCAGGTCGCGCAGATGGAGATACCCCTCGGCCCCGGCCACCGGTCGCCCCCAGGGACGTCCGGGTGTCAGGACAGCGACCTGCACCAGGTCGTCGGCCACCAGGCGGTGACCCCGCTCCACGAGCTGCAAGGCCAGCTCGCTCTTGCCCACCCCCGCCTCGCCGGCGATGAGCAGGCCGCGCCCATGCACCGTCACCAGGGTCCCGTGTACGCTGCGCCAACGGGCCAGGCGGGGGCGCAGGGCCGTGAGACGCGACCAGACCGAAGCCAGGTCCGCCCCGGCGGCAAAGGCGGGCCAGGCTGGATCCCACCAGACGGGGAGCGCAACCCCTTCGCAGAAGACGGTGAGGCGGGGCGGCGCAGCGTGCCAGTGGGCCCGCAGATCGTCGAGCGCAGCCCGCTGCTCGCGACCGATCAGGGTGACAGGGGAGGGCCGGCCCGGCGCCCAGGGACCGGCCAAGTGCCACAATTCGAAACCTTCGAAGGGCCCGAGACGTCCCGTGGGCGGGCGGGGGGTGAGGATAGTGAAACCACCCAGGTCGCCCAGCGCGGCGAGGGCGAGCCCATTCTCAT
>WFVN01000103.1 GCA_015491615.1 Gammaproteobacteria bacterium | reverse complement strand
TTCTCGATGCCTACCGCCGCCAGCATCCCGGGGGCGGAGAGCCGGTCCAACACCCGTCCCAGTTCTTCCGGATCACGCACCGGGCCGCCGTCGGGCGGGGCGGCGTAACGGCGCGCCAGGCGGGCGCCGTAGAAGGTCAGGGCGGCCTCGTGCAGGCAGGCGCCCCAGCTTCGGGCCTCGCGGGGGGACCAGGGGCGCACGGCCTGGTAGGCGGCGGTCAATGCTTGGCACCGCGCCCCGTCCAACGAGCCGTCTTTGCGCCGGCACCAGTCGATGGCCGCCACCGCCAGATCCAACAGCCAGGGCCCGTGGCAGGCGCCGTAGAAGTCCACCACCGCCGCCAGCCGCGGCCCCCGGAACAGGGCATTGTCGCGGAACAGGTCCCCGTGCAGGGGGCCGGCGGGTAGGTCGTCCAGGGATTCGCGTCGGGCCATCGCCGCGGCGAGGCGCCGCCGATGATGGTGGGGGAGACGGGTGAGGAGGTGGCGGTCGGGGTCCGCGGGCCCTCCCCAGGGCGGCAGGGTCGGATCCGGCAAGGCCTGCCGGTGCAGACGTGCGAGGAAGGCGCCGACGGCGCGGCATTGGTCCGGGGTGGGCGACCAGGCCAGTGCTCCCGGGACCCAGGGGGTGAGCACCACGGGACGACCGGCCAGGGTGCCCAGCAGGGCGCCGTCGTGGGTGGGACGAGGGGGCGCCACCGGCAGCCCGGCGCGACCCAGGTCTGCCAGCCAGCGCAGGCGCTGCTCGGCCGCCTCGAGCCCTTGGGACTCCACCAGGGTGAGGACGAAGCGCCCGGCGGGGCTGTCGATGCGGAAATTGCTGTTCTCGGTGCCGGAGGCGATGGGTTCGGCACCGGTGATGCGCCCGATGTCGAACAGCCGGGCGGCCCGCCGCAGGTCCGTCGGGCTCAGGGGGGTGAAGACGGTCATCTCACCAGCGCAGGATGACCCAAGAAGGCACCGGCATGTTGGGGTCCAGGTCGTCCTGGCGGGAGTCCAATACCCCGTCCCCGTCGCTGTCGATGAGGTAGTAGGGCGGGCCCTTGCGGGGCTGGATCTTGATCATGAACAGGCGCCCGTTGATGCGGAACTCCTCCACCATTTCCCTGGCCTGGGGCTGGATGACGATGGCCTCCTCGGGTGGGGTGTCGCGGCGGTCCTCCGCCGATGTCGGAACGACCGCCCAGAGGGCGAGTCCAAGGATGAGCAGACGGGCAGGCATGGGTCGATTCTAGAGCAGTCGCGTATCCCCCGCCAGCCTCACAGCTCCAGCATCACCTCCAGCTCCTCCTTGGAGGGCTCGAAGCCGCGGTCTTCGTAGTGGGCGAAGATGGCGTCCACCACTTCCTTGGGGGTATTGAGGACCTGGATCAGGTCCATGTCGGTGGGGTCGATCATCTTCTCCTCCACCAGGGTGTGGCGGAACCAGTCCAGCAGCCCTTCCCAGAAGGGTGAGTGCACCAGGATGATGGGGATGCGGCGCGTCTTGCCCGTCTGCACCAGGGTGAGGATCTCCGCCAGCTCGTCCAGGGTGCCGAAGCCGCCGGGCATGACCACGTAGGCGGAGGCGTATTTGACGAACATCACCTTGCGCGAGAAGAAGTGGCGGAAGGACAGGGAGATGTCCTGGTACGGGTTGCCCGACTGCTCGTGGGGCAGTTGGATGTTGAGGCCGATACTGGGGGACTTGCCCTCGTAGGCCCCCTTGTTGGCCGCCTCCATGATGCCCGGCCCGCCGCCGCTCACCACCGAAAAACCCGAATCGGAGAGGGCGCGGGCGATGTCCACGGTGAGGCGGTAGTAGGGATGGTCCTCCGGGGTGCGGGCGGAGCCGAAAATGCTTACCGAGGGCTTGATCTGCGCCAGGCGCTCGAAGCCCTCCACGAACTCCGCCATGATCTGGAAGATCTTCCAAGACTCGCGCGTGAGTACGGTATCATTGACCGGCGCGAGGCTGGGGTGATTGAGCTTCTTTCTCTTTTCCATCGAACGATCCTTTCCTGACTGAAAAAACGCATGCCCGAACGCAAACCACTGATCCTGGTGGACGGCTCCTCCTACCTCTACCGGGCCTTCCACGCCATGCCGCCGCTGACCAACTCCAAGGGCCAGCCCACCGGCGCCATCTACGGCGTGGTCAACATGCTGCGCAAGCTCATCAAGGACTACCAGCCCGAGTACATGGCGGTGGTCTTCGACGCCAAGGGCAAGACCTTCCGGGACGAGCTGTTCGAGGACTATAAGGCCCACCGGCCGCCCATGCCAGAAGAACTGGAAGCACAAATCGAACCGTTGCACCAGGTCATCGAGGCCATGGGCATCCCCCTGCTCATGGTGGACGGGGTGGAGGCGGACGACGTCATCGCCACCCTCGCCGAACAGGCGGTGGCATCGGGCATGGACGTAGTCGTCTCCAGCGGCGACAAGGACCTGGCGCAACTGGTGAACGACCACGTGGTGGTGGTCAACACCATGAACGACAGCGTCCTCGACCGCGCCGCGGTGGAGGCCAAGTTCGGCGTCCCCCCCGAGCGCATCGTCGACTGGCTGGCCCTGGTGGGGGACGCGGTGGACAACATCCCCGGCATTCCCGGCGTGGGCCCCAAGACGGCCGCCAAATGGCTACAGAAATACGGCAGCCTGGACGCCATCGTCGCCCATGCTGACGAGATTAAGGGCAAGATCGGCGACAAGCTCCGCGCCCACCTGGACCGCCTGCCCCTCTCCCACGAGCTGGCCACCGTGCGCCGCGACGTGCCCCTGGACGTGGGCCCCCGAGACCTGCGCCTGCGCGAGCCCGACCGGGAGCGCCTCATCGCCCTGTTCCGCGAGCTGGAGTTCAAGACCTGGCTGGCCGAACTGCTGGACGGGCAGAAGGCCGAGGGCGCCACGGGCGCCGGCGACCCGCCGCCTGTGGACTACGAACTCATCCTCGAACGGGAACAACTGCAACGCTGGATCGCGCGCCTCGCCGAGGCCAAGCTGGTGGCCATCGACACCGAGACCACCTCCCTGGACTACATGCAGGCGCGCCTGGTGGGCTTCTCCTTCGCCGTCGAACCCCTGCGCGCCGCCTACCTGCCGGTGGCTCACGACTACCCGGGCGCCCCCGAGCAGATCCCCCTGGACGAGGCCCTGGCGGCCCTGCGCCCCCTCCTGGAGGATCCCACACACCCCAAGGTGGGCCACAACCTCAAGTACGACATGAGCGTCCTCGCCCGCCATGGCGTGGCACTGGCCGGCATCGCCTACGACACCATGCTCGAATCCTACGTCCTCGACGCCGGCGCCAACCGCCACGACATGGACACCCTCGCCCTCAAATACCTGGGGCACAAGGCCATCGCCTACGAAGACGTGGCCGGCAAGGGGGCCAAGCAGATCGGCTTCCAGGAAGTGCCCCTGGAACAGGCGGGGGAATACGCCGCCGAGGACGCCGACATCACCCTGCGCCTGCACCGGACCCTCTGGCCGCGGCTCGGCGAACACCCGCGCCTGCAGGCCCTGTTCGAAGAGATCGAGATGCCCCTGGTGCCGGTCCTCTCGCGCATGGAGCGCACCGGCGTGCTGGTGGACGCCGACATGCTGCGCGCCCAGAGCCGCGAGCTGGCCGAGGAGATGGCGCGCATCGAGGCCGCCGCCCACGCCGAGGCCGGCGGCCCCTTCAACCTGGGCTCCCCCAAGCAGATCCAGGAGATCCTCTTCGAGCGCCTGGGCCTGCCAGTGATCGCCAAGACCCCCAAGGGCCAGCCCTCCACTGCCGAATCGGTACTGCAGGAACTGGCCGAGCGCGGTTTCGAGCTGCCGCGCCTGATCCTGGAATACCGGGCCCTGGCCAAGCTCAAATCCACCTACACCGACAAGCTGCCGCAACAGATCGACCCAGACACCGGCCGCGTGCACACCTCCTACCACCAGGCGGTGACCGCCACCGGGCGGCTCTCCTCGTCGGATCCCAACCTGCAGAACAT
>WFVN01000102.1 GCA_015491615.1 Gammaproteobacteria bacterium | reverse complement strand
GTGGTGCTCGGCGTCAGCGACCTCCTCACCCGCCTCGCCGGCTGCTGCCGGCCCCTCCCGGGCGACCCGGTGCGCGGCTACATCAGCCAGGGGCGCGGCGTCACCGTGCACCGCGCCGACTGTCCCAATCTGGCGCGCCTGGACCCCGAGCGTCTGGTGGACGTGGCCTGGGGCGAGGCGGACCGGCGCCTGCCCGCCGACATCGTCGTGCGCGCCCAGGACCGCGCCGGTCTCCTGCGCGACGTCAGCTCCGTCCTCGCCGCCCTGGACATCAACGTCCTCGGCGCCAACACCCACAGCGACCGCCGCACGCGCGAGGCGCACCTGCGCCTGACCCTGGAAGTGGCCGACCGCGAACAACTGGACCGGGCCCTGGCGCGCCTGGCGCAGATCCCCGACGTGCTGGAGGCGCGCCGCGCCTGAGGCCATAATCCCCGCCCCATGAACGACCGAGCCGAGAACGACACCTTCCGCCGCCTGCGCGAACTCATGGCCGCCCTGCGCCACCCCGAGCGCGGCTGCCCCTGGGACCGCGCACAGACCCACCAGAGCCTCGCCCCCTACGCCGTGGAGGAGGCCTACGAGGTGGCCGAAGCCGCCGAGCGCGGCGACTGGCCGGCCCTGCGCGACGAACTGGGCGACCTCCTGTTCCAGGTGGTCTTCCACGCCCGCGTGGCCGAGGAGGCCGGTCGCTTCGACCTGGTGGACGTGGCCGAGGGGCTCATCGACAAGATGACCCGCCGCCACCCGCACGTCTTCGCCGGCGCCGATCCCGCCGCCCACGGCGAACGCTGGGAGGCCATCAAGGCCGAGGAACGGGCCGCCCGCGGCGAGACCGACGACAGCGCCCTGGTCGGCGTCTCCCCCGGCCTGCCGCCCCTCACCCGCGCCGCCAAGCTGCAGAAGCGCGCCGCCCGCGTCGGCTTCGACTGGGACGCCCCCGAGCCGGTGCTGGACAAGGTCCGCGAGGAAGTGGACGAACTGGCCGCCGAGGTCCACCGCCGCCCGCGCGACCCCGACCGTCTGCAACACGAAATCGGCGATCTGCTGTTCGCGGTGGTCAACCTGGCGCGTCACCTGGGGGTGGACCCGGAGGCCGCCCTGCGCGGCGCCAACCGCCGCTTCGAATCCCGTTTCCGGGACCTGGAAGCGGCCTTGAAAGGGCAGGGCAAGGCCCTGGAAGACTGCGACCTGGACGAACTGGAGGCCGCCTGGCAAGCGGCCAAGGCACGCGAGCGGGAGGCCGGCGGGGCATGAGCGCCGTTCCCGGCACCACCCTGGACGCCCTCGCGGCGGCCATCGACCCGCTCATGATCCGCGACCGCGCGCGCCTGGGAAAACGCCTCGCCCGCCTGCGCCGCCGCCCCGACCCCCGCGCTCTGGCGCGCCTGCGCGCGGACGTGGATCAGGCCCTCGCGCGCGTGCGCCGGCGCGCCGAGAGCATCCCGCCGCTCGCCTACCCCGAGGAACTGCCCGTCTCCCAGGCGCGCGAGGAGATCCTCGCCGCCCTCGCCGAGCACCAGGTGATCGTCGTCTGCGGTGAGACCGGCTCCGGCAAGACCACCCAGCTCCCCAAGCTGTGCCTGGAGGCCGGGCGCGGCGTACGCGGCCTCATCGGCCACACCCAGCCGCGGCGCATCGCCGCCCGCTCGGTGGCGCGCCGCCTACAGGAGGAACTGGGCGACGCCGACGGCCGCCTGGTGGGCCACAAGGTGCGCTTCGCCGACCGCACCGGCCCGGACACCCTCGTCAAACTCATGACCGACGGCATCCTCCTGGCCGAGACCGAGGGCGACCGCCTGCTCGAACAGTACGACACCCTCATCATCGACGAGGCGCACGAGCGCAGCCTCAACATCGACTTCCTCCTCGGCTATTTGAAACGCCTGCTGCCGCGCCGCCCCGACCTCAAGCTCATCATCACCTCCGCCACCATCGACCCGGACCGCTTCGCCCGCCATTTCGGCGGCGCCCCGGTGATCCACGTGGAAGGGCGCAGCTACCCGGTGGAGGTGCGCTACCGCCCCCTCAAGGGCGAGGACCTGGACGCCAAGGACCGCGATCTGGAGCAGGGCGTGGTGGAGGCGGTGGACGAACTGGCCCGCCACGGCCCCGGCGACATCCTCGTTTTCCTCCCCGGCGAACGGGAGATCCGCGAGACCGCCGAGGCCCTGCGCAAGCACCATCCGCCGGGCAGCGAGATCCTGCCCCTGTACGCGCGCCTGTCGCAGAAGGAACAGGACCGCATCTTCCACCCCAAGGGCGGCGCCCGGCGCATCGTCCTCGCCACCAACGTCGCCGAGACCTCCCTCACCGTCCCCGGCATCCGCTACGTGGTGGACTCCGGCTACGCCCGCATCAGCCGCTACAGCCCCCGCTCCAAGGTCCAGCGCCTGCCCATCGAACCCATCTCCCGGGCCAGCGCCGACCAGCGCAAGGGGCGTTGCGGCCGCCTCGGCCCCGGGGTGTGCATCCGCCTCTACTCGGAGGACGACTACCTCGCCCGCCCGGCGCACACCGACCCGGAGATCCTGCGCACCAACCTCGCCGCCGTGGTCCTGCGCATGCACGCCCTGCGCCTCGGCGCGGTGGACGACTTCCCCTTCCTCGACGCCCCCGACCCGCGTGCCGTCAAGGACGCCTACCACACCCTCTTCGAACTGGGGGCGATGGACGCCGAGCGCCGCCTCACCCCCCTCGGGCGGCGCCTCGCCCGCCTGCCCGTGGACCCGCGCATCGGCCGCATGATCCTCGCCGCCGAACGGGAGGACTGCCTGCGTGAAGTGCTCATCATCGCCAGCGCCCTGTCCATCCAGGACCCGCGCGAGCGGCCCCTGGAGAAGCGCGCCGAGGCCGACGCCCTGCACGCCCGCTTCCACCGCCCCGGCTCCGACCTCCTCGCCTGGCTGGCCCTGTGGGACTATGCCGCCGAGCAGTCCCGCCACCTCTCCCAGAACCAGTGGCGCAAGCGCTGCCGGGCCGAATACCTCTCCTACGTGCGCCTGCGGGAATGGCGCGAGGTGCACGGCCAGCTCAAGCAACTGGCCGCCGAACTGGGCCTGAAGGCCAACGCCGAACCGGCCGAGCCGGACCGCATTCACCGGGCCCTGCTCACCGGCCTGCTGGGCCAGGTGGCCATGAAGACCGACGAAGGCGACTACCTGGGCCCGCGCAACCGCCGCCTGCGCATCCACCCGGCCTCCGCCCTCGCCGCCAAGGGGCCACGCTGGATCATGGCCGCCGAACTCATCGACACCCAGCGCCTCTACGCCAGCGGCGTGGCCGCCATCCGCCCCGAATGGATCGAGGAACTGGGCGCCCACCTGGTGCAGCGCCACTGGTTCGAACCCCACTGGCAGAAGCGCGCCGGGCGCGTCGCCGCCTTCGAACGGGTGACCCTCTTCGGCCTCGTCCTCACCGCCCGGCGGCGCGTCAACTACGGCCCCAAGGACCCGGCCACGGCGCGCGAAATCTTCATCCGCGAGGCCCTGGTGCACGGCCACTACGCTACCCGCGCCGAGTTCTTCCACCACAACCGCCGCCTCCTCGAGGAGGTGGCCGAACTGGAGGCCAAGGCGCGCCGGCGCGACATCCTCGTGGACGAGGAGACCCTGTTCCAGTTCTACGACCAGCGCATTCCCGCGGACGTGTACGACGCCCGCCGCTTCGAGCGCTGGCGCAAGGCCGCCGAGGCGCAGGACCCGAAGATCCTGTTTCTGCGCCGCGAGGACCTCATGCGCCACGCGGCCGCCGCCGTCACCGGCGAGCGCTTCCCCGACCACCTGGAAGTGGACGGCCTCGTCCTGCCCCTCGACTACCGTTTCGAGCCTGGGCACGAGGCCGACGGCGTCACCGCCCGCGTCCCCCTGGCGGCCCTCGGCGCCCTCTCCCCCGAGCCCTTCGAGTGGCTCGTCCCCGGCCTCATCGAAGACAAGGTCACCGCCCTTATCCGCGCCCTCCCCAAGGCCCTGCGCCGCAGGCGTTCGCCGAGGGCGGGGA
>WFVN01000101.1 GCA_015491615.1 Gammaproteobacteria bacterium | reverse complement strand
CTCTTCGGGCGCGACCCGCAACAGGGGGTGACCGACGTCCCGGGACGCCACCGTGCCGTGCGCGAGTGGCTGCAGAACGAGGGGTTCTACCGCGATCTGCCCTACGTCCAGGACGTCTACTACGCCAAGGGCTACGTCCTTTACATGGTCGAGATGACCGAAGGCCTCGGATTGCTCGATCAACAGTTCGGCCAGGGGGTGCACGCCGTGGATTACATGGCCAAGCTCCTGGGGATCGACCGCACATCGAGCCGACATTGGTTGCAATAGCTTAGGGGAAGACTATGCCCATTCACGAGAAATCGCTCATTGAGCCGGAACGCATCCTGACGAAGGAATCGTTGGTGGTGGACGGCGTGGACGTGTCCGGCCACTGGAACACCATGATTCTTCCCCGGACGATCACCGAATACGACGATACGTTCGAGGACAAGATCAAGCAGTATCCCACCGCCGCCAACGTGCACCGTTGCTGGCAGTGCGGTTCCTGCACCAACTCCTGCACCGTCTACGCGCTCAACACCCGATTCAATCCGCGCTATTGGATCTATCTCACCCGCCTGGGCCTGAAGGACGAGCTGGTCAAGGACAAGGACATCATCTGGCAGTGCGTCTCCTGTAACAAATGCACCAACATCTGCCCCAAGGACGTGCGCCCGGAAGGGGTCATGAAGGCCCTGGCCCACTGGATGGAGGACGAGGGCATCACCGAGAAACGCCCCTCCACCATCTTCGACGAAGAATTCTGGGAACAGATCGCCGAGCGTGGCCGTATCGAAGAGGGCAGCATCCTCATGAACTTCTTCAAGAAGACGGCCCAGCCCCTGAAGCAGGACTGGCTGGTGGACGTGGTCAAGCGCATGACCAAACACTTGCCCCTGGGCGCGCTCATCCACTCCGGGCTGCATTTCGTCTTCAAGCCCAAGGTCAAGAGTTGGGACCGTACCGGACAAGTGCTGAAGGAATACATCAACGAAAAGAAGGGGGCTGTGCATGGCTAAGGTCGCTTACTATCCCGGTTGCGCGCTGGAAGGGACCGGAGGCCCCTACGACAAATCCACCCGCGCCATCGTCTCCGCCCTGGGCCTGCAGATGCAGTACCTGGACGACTACAACTGCTGCGGCGCCATGGAGGTGAAGAACATCCACCCCATGCTCCAGACCTACCTCTCCTCCCGCAACCTGGCCCTGGCGGCGGAGAAGATGGGCATGGACACCGTCATGGCCCCCTGCAACGGCTGTTACCACAACCTCAAAAAGGCCGAGTACGAGCTGGCCACCTCCGAGGAGTCGCTGCAGGAAGTGCAGGACCTGGCCAAGAAGGCCAACGACCCCGTCTACAAGGGCAACGTGCGCACCGTTCACCTCCTCGAGTGGCTCATGGAGGAACTGGGCCCCGAGGGCATCAAGCAGCGCATCAAGAAAAAGCTGAACGGGATCAAGGTGGCCAACTACTACGGCTGCATGTACACCCGCCCGCGCCAGATCTTCCCGGAGAAGGACCGCGGCCCGGGCTCCGAGTCCACCTACAAGCCCCACTACATGGACGATCTGCTCGCCGCCGCCGGGGTGGAGAACGTGGACTTCCCCCTGAAGACCGCCTGCTGCGGCGGGGCCCACACCCTGTCCGACGCCGACACCTCCACGCAACTGGTCCTCAACCTGTTGCAGGCGGCCGAGGAGTCCGGCGCCGACGTCATCGCCACCGAGTGTCCCACCTGCCACTCCGGTTTGGAAATGCACCAGGTGCGCGCGGAACGGGTCTTCGGCATCAAGACCAAGGTGAAGATCCTCTATTTCACCCAGCTTCTGGGGCTGGCGCTGGGGATCTCGCCGCGCAAGCTGGCCATCCACGAGAACATCAGCGACTCCATCGACTACCTGAAACAGAAGGGCGTCATTTGAGCGGAACGGACTGCAACGGTTGCGAGTTCAGGGACGACCTCCTCTACGACGACGAATACCAGATCTGGGTCGCCGTGGAGTCGGAAGACGTCCTGCGCATCGGCATGACCGACCTCTCCCAGACCATCGCCGGGCGCATCCTGCATGTGCGCGTGCGCCGTCCGGGCACGGTGCGTCCCAAGGGCAAGCCTGTGGCCACCCTGGAGAGCGGCAAATGGGCCGGGCCGGTGCCCAACGTCTTCGACTGTGAGATCATCGAAGGCAACCACGCAGTCCTGGAAGATCCCTCCCTGCTCAACAAGGACCCTTACGAACACTGGATCGCCCGGGTGAAGCCCCTGGAGTCGTTGGATGCGATCCGTGCGCGCCTCGTGAGCGGCGAGGCGGCGCGCAAGGGTTATTGCGAGCGGGCGGTGCGCGAAGACATCCACTGCAAACGCCTCTGAAGGAGAGCCTTGGCCATGGACGAGCATTACCTCACCGAACGCGAGGACCAGAAGGTCCTCATCGTCATGACCAGCGGACCGTCCACCCCCCAGCGTTGCGCCACGCCGTTCTACCTGGGGTCCATCCTGGCAGCCATGGACGCCGACGTGAGTATTTTTTTCACCATGGAAGGGGTGAATCTGGTAAAAAAAGACGTCGCGCCCAATCTGGTGGCCATGGAGGGAGGAAAATCCATCCTCCAGTTCATACGCGACGCCAAGTCCGCGGGTGTGAAATTGCATTTGTGCATGCCCGCTCTTCCGGGTTACGACATTGATCCCGAACGGGATATCATCGATGAAGTGGATGATGTGGTCGGGGGTGGCGTGCTCGCCGATCTCATCCTCACCGCTGACAAGGTAATCACCTTTTGACGACAAGAAAAGGAGACGAAAATGGGCGTAGTTCGAGGGTGTGAAATTCCTGAAGACCTTCTTTATGACGTGGACAACAACATCTGGGCGCGCGTCGAGGACGACGGCACGGTGACCGTGGGATTGACCAGCTATGCCTGCGCCCTGGCCGGGCAGATCGTCTCCTACACCCCCAAGAAGGTGGGTAAGAAGGTGAAGAAGGGCAAGTCCTGCGCCACCGTGGAATCGGGCAAGTGGGTCGGCCCGGCCAAGTCCCCCGTAGGGGGCGAGGTGGCGGCCATCAACGACGCCGTGGCCGCCAACCCCGGTCTCATCAACCAGGATCCCTACGGCGAGGGCTGGCTGGTGAAGATCAAGCCGGACGACCTGGACGCGGACAAGGCCGACCTGGTGACCGGGCAGGCCGCCCTGGAGGCCTTCGAGAAGAAGATGGAGGCCGACGGCTTCGGCGGTTGCTGAGGCCGCGCGTCGGAACACCACACGCCGGGCGCCGTTTCCGCGGCGCCTTTTCTTCTCGACCGGGAGCGGGCAATGAGCGAACGACGCTTTTGGGACGCCATCGGCCAGGTGGAGGCCCTGGAAGACATCGAGCCGGATCCGACGCTGGTGGACCGGGCCGCGCGACTGGACCGCGCCAGTCAAGGCATCAATTTCTACACCCCCACCTTCAAGGCCTTCCAGTCCTCGGAGGTGAGCGTGTGCGGCAAGAACGCCTGGCCGGCAGTCTCCATCACCGGGGCTAAGTGCAAGCTCCAGTGCGACCACTGCAAGGCCAAGATCCTGGAGCCCATGATCCCGGCGGAGACCCCCGAGGCCCTGTGGGAGCTGGCCAACCGCCTCATCGAGCACGAAGGGGCCAAGGGGATGCTCCTCACGGGTGGTTCCAACCACCGCAACGAGGTGGAGTACGCCCCCTTCCTGGACACCATCCGGCGTATCAAGGACCGCTACCCCGCCTTTCGGTTCGCCGTCCACACCGCCCTCATGTCCGACGATGACGCCCAGGCCCTGGAGCAGGCCGGGGTGGACGTGGCCATGATGGACGTCATCGGCGCTCAGGAAACCATCACCCAGGTCTATCACCTCAAGCGTAGCGTGGACGACTTCGAGGCCGCCCTCGCCGCCCTGGTGAAGACGAACATGAAGGTGGTCCCGCACATCGTCGCCGGCCTCCACTTCGGCGAGATGCTGGGCGAATGGAACGCCCTGGAGATGGTGCGCCGCCACCGGCCCGACGCCCTCGTGCTGGTGGTGGTCAACCCCATCTACAGCAATCCCCGCCGCCCCTTCCGTACCCCCGACCCGGAAGCGGTGGGCGACTACATGATGGCCCTGGGGGAGGGCCTGCCCGACCTGCCCCTGTTGTTGGGCTGCGCCCGGCCCGCCGGCGAGGTCAAACTGCGCCTGGACACCTACGCCGTCCTCGCCGGCTTCTCCGGCATCGCCCACCCCGCCGATGGCATGGTGGAATTGGCGGTGCGCCTGGGCAAAGAGGTCAAGGTCACCCCTAGCTGCTGCTCCATCACCATCGGCGAGGAGGTTCTGGGGGACGAAGAATCCGACGCCAGCTTCACCGTGGACATCCAGCGCCTCATGGAGGAAAAGGCGGTCGCCCGGCGTGGGCGCCCGCTGGGTATCCCGGTGGTGGCGGAAATGAAATGAGAGGAGGGACGAAAGATGACCAAATGGCGCTTGCTGGACACCGGCCTGTTGGGGGCCACCGAGAACATCGCCTACAACCAGGCCCTGCTGGACGCGGTGCGCGAGGGCCAGGCGGGCAACACCCTGCGCTTCCTGCGCTTTCGCCCGTCCGCCCTCATCGGTTACCACCAGAGCCCGCGCCAGGAGCTCAACCTGGCCTACTGCGAGGAGCACGGCATCGAGGTCCAACGCCGCATCACCGGCGGCGGCGCCATCTATTTCGACGAGACGCAATTGGGCTGGGAGCTGTACACCACCAAGCAGGCCATGGGCGGGGCCGACATGGGGCGGCTGGCCGAGCGCATCTGCAACGCCGCCGCCGAGGGCATCCGTAAGCTGGGCGTGGAGGCCTACTTCCGCCCCCGCAACGACATCGAGGTGGGCGGTCGCAAGATCTCCGGCACCGGTGGCATCATGGACGGCGACGCCATCCTCTACCAGGGGACCCTGTTGCTGGACTTCGACGTGGAGCGCATGTTCCGCGTCCTGCGCATCCCCGCCGAGAAGATCAGCGACAAGAACCTCAAGGCTGCCCGCGACCGGGTGGTTACCCTGCGTGAACTGCTGGGCGAGCTGCCGCCCCTGGAAGAGGTGAAGGTGGCCATCGCCGAATCCTTCGCCGAACACTTCGGCATGGACCTGGCCCCCGCCCCTCTCAACGACTGGGAGCGGGCCCGCCACCGGGAGGTGGTGGAGGAGTTCTCCTCCCCCGACTGGATCCACCTCAACGAGCGTCCGCGCGAAGAGGCCCCCGTGCTGCAAGGCTTCCACAAGGGCAAGGGCGGGCTCATCCGCGTCAGTCTGTGGGTGGATAGCGCCCGCGACCACCTCAAGCAGATCTGGATCACCGGCGATTTCTTCGTCACCCCCAAGCGCGCCGTCCTGGACCTGGAAGCGGCCCTCAAGGACACCCCTCTGGATCAGGTGCCGGAGCGCATCCGTGCCTTCTTCGCCGACAGCGGCGCCCAATGGATGATGCTCGGCCCGGACGACTTCATCCAGGCCATCGACAGCGCCGTCGCCGCCCGGGAGGCCGCCGTTTGAGCGACCTGCCCGCCCAGGTGGACCTGCTGGTGGTGGGCCTGGGCCCGGGCGGGGGCTGTGCCGCCCGCGCCGCCGCCCGGGCGGGCCTCACCGTCCTCGCGGTGGACAAGAAGACCGTCCCCGGCGTGCCGGTGCAGTGCGCCGAGTTCATGCCCCGGCCCATGACCGCTGAGTCGCAGGTGCGCGCCGCCAAGGTGCAGGACATCCACGGCATGCGTACCTACCTCCAGGGGCGGCGCACCGACACCGAACACTTCCTCGGCCTCATGGTGGACCGCCGCGACCTGGACGCCGGCCTGGCGCGGCAGGCGGCCGAGGCGGGCGCGGTACTCGCCTACGGCACGCGCCTCACCGACCTGGATGCCGAGCGGGGTGTCGCCCGCTTGCACGGCCCCACCGGCAGTCACATAGTCCGCTTCCGTTATCTGGTCGCCGCCGACGGCCCCCGCTCGCCGGTGGCCCGCCACCTGGGCCTGCCCGAGTTGGCGCACGTGTACACCCGCCAGTACACCGTGCCCCTGCGCGAGCCCTTCGCCACCACCGACATCTGGCTCTCCCCCGACTACCCCGGCGGTTACGCCTGGCTCTTTCCCAAGGGAGAAGTAGCCAACCTGGGCCTGGGCCTGGACAAGCGCTACGGCGACCTCAAAGCACCGCTGGACGCCCTGCACCGGCAACTGCAGGACGAAGGGCGGGTGGGCGCCGAGATCCTCGCCCGCACCGGTGGCGAGATCCCGGTGGGGGGGATGCGCGAGCGGGCGGTGGTGGGGCGCGTCCTCTTCGTGGGCGACGCCCTCGGCCTCACCCACCCCATCACCGGAGCCGGCATCGCCCCCGCCATGGTCTCCGG
>WFVN01000100.1 GCA_015491615.1 Gammaproteobacteria bacterium | reverse complement strand
TCATTTCCACCGGGCCCGAACGCAATGAAACCATCGTCCGCCGCGACCCCTTCGCCGATTGAGGTCGGGACGGCGGACACGAAGAAAAACGGCCGGACCCCGAAGGAACCGGCCGTCTTGAATCTGGTGCCGAGGAGAGGACTTGAACCTCCACGGGGTTGCCCCCACTAGTACCTGAAACTAGCGCGTCTACCAATTCCGCCACCTCGGCAGCGTAGTCGTCGGAGGGCGAGGCTCCGGCGAGGAAGGCGCAATTTACCATGGAGAACGGATTTGTCAACGAAGAAGAAACGCCTTACCGAAGACCCCAATCTGGCCAAGGAAGCCGAGCGCTACGAGCGTCCCATCCCTAGTCGCGCGTTCATCATGCAGACCCTGGAGGAGGCGGGCGAGCCCCTCACCCAGGAGGCCATCGCGGACATCTTCGACCTCACCGAGGAGCAGGACCTGGAGGCTCTGCGCCGACGCTTGCGGGCCATGGAACGGGACGGGCAGCTCCTGCGCGACCGGCGCGGCCGCTACGGCCTGGTGGACAAAATGGACCTGGTGCGCGGGCGTGTCATCGGCCACCCCGACGGTTTCGGCTTTCTCGTCCCCGAGGAGGGCGGCGAGGACCTGTTCATCAGCGCCCGGCGCATGCGCGGAGTGATGCACGGCGACCGCATCGTCGCTCGCGTTGCCGGCGTGGACCGCCGCGGTCGCCGCGAGGCGGCGCCGGTGGAGATCCTGGAACGCGCCCACGAGCGCCTGGTGGGTCGCTACCATTGCGAGCACGGGGTGGGGTTCGTGACCCCCTCCAACCCCCGTATCACCCAGGACGTCCTCGTTCCCGAGGAACTGCGCGACGGCGCCGAGGACGGTCAGATCGTGGTGGTGGAACTGGTCGAACAGCCCTCCTGGCGCGCCCAGCCCATCGGCCGCATCGCCGAGGTCCTGGGCGAACACATGGCTCCGGGGATGGAGATCGACGTGGCCATCCGCACCTACGAGATCCCCCACGAATGGCCCGAAGAGGTGGAGGCCCTGGCCCGCACCATCCCGGAGGAGGTCCCCGAAGAAGTCAAGCAGGGGCGCGTAGACCTGCGCCACCTGCCCCTGGTGACCATCGATGGCGAGGACGCCAAGGACTTCGACGACGCCGTGTACGTGGAGCGCAAGGGACGCGGCTGGCGCCTCATCGTCGCCATCGCCGACGTGGCCAGCTACGTACGGATCGACGACCCCCTGGATCGCGAGGCCCGCAAGCGGGGCAACTCGGTCTATTTCCCCGGACGCGTAGTGCCCATGCTGCCGGAGGTCCTCTCCAACGGCTTGTGTTCCCTCAACCCGAACGTGGACCGCCTGTGCATGGTATGCGAGATGGAGGTCACCTATGGCGGCAACGTCAAGTCGGCCAAGTTCTACGAGGGGGTGATGCGTTCCCACGCCCGTCTCATCTACGACGACGTGGCCGCCATGGTGGTGGGCAAAGACCCGGATCTGCGCCGTCGCCACAAAGATCTGGTCCCCCACCTGGAGGAGGCCCACCGACTGTACCGGGCCTTCCACGAGCGGCGCAGGAAACGCGGCGCCATCGACTTCGACACGGTGGAGACGAAGATCGTCTTCGACGACCATGGCAAGATCGCCCAGATCGTCCCGGTGCAGCGCAACGACGCCCACCGCATGATCGAGGAATTCATGATCGCCGCCAATGTGGCCACCGCCCGCCACCTGCTGGAAGCGGAGATTCCCGCCCTTTACCGGGTCCACCCCGCCCCCGATCCGGACCGCATCGAAGAGTTGCGCGCCTTCCTCGCCGAATTCGGCCTGTGCCTCAAGGGCGGCGACAAGCCCAAGCCCAAGCACTTTTCCGAGTTGTTGGACGAAGTACGCCGGCGCCCCGACGCCCACCTCATCGAGACGGTCATGCTGCGCACCCTCAACCCGGCGGTCTATTCCCCGGACAACGTCGGCCACTTCGGTCTCGCCTACGACGCCTACACCCACTTCACCTCCCCCATCCGCCGCTACCCCGACCTCATCGTCCACCGCGCCCTCAAGCACCTCATCCACCGCCGTCCGAGCGAGGACTACCCCTACACCCGCGCCGACATGCAGGCCATCGGCGAGCACTGCTCCATGACCGAGCGGCGCGCCGACGAGGCCACCCGCGACGCCACCGATTGGCTCAAGTGCGAGTACATGATGGACAAGGTGGGCGAGGTGTACGACGGCCGCGTCACCGGCGTCACCGGCTTCGGCATCTTCGTGGTGCTGGAGGGGATCTACGCGGAGGGGCTGGTACACATCACCGCCCTGGGTAACGACTACTACCACTTCGACCCCGTCCACCACCGCCTCACCGGCGAGCGCACCGGGCGCACCTTCCGCCTGGGCGACGCCGTGCGCGTGCGGGTGGTGCGCGTGGACCTGGACGAGCGCAAGATCGACTTCGAACTGATCGAAGCGGCCCCCGAACGTACGGAGCAGAGCGGGGGCAAGAAGAAACGTGCCCGCCGCGGCAAGCCCAAGGGCCGGGCCGAGTCCGCCGCGCCGGTGGAGGCCGAGGGAGCCCAAGTGCCCGTCCCCGGGGAAGGGAGGTCCCGCTCCGCCCGCCGCCGGCGTAAGAAGGCCGAGGCACGCCGCGCCGCCACAGCAGGGGCGGGAGAGGCGGCCCCCGAACCCAAGGGTGCCGGAGCCAAGAAGAGCAAGACCCAGCCCAAGGCCAAAGCGACGGGCAAGAAACGCCGTGTCCGCGGCCCCCGGCGCAAGTCCGGCTCGTGAGCCGCCGGGACCTGCTCGCCTACGGCCTGCACAGCGTCCGCGGGTTGCTGGAACGGCACCCGGAGCGAGTGCGCCTGCTGTGGGTGGAGGCGGGTCGCGAGGACGCCCCCCGCCTGCGGCCCGTCGTGGAGCGGGCCCGGGCCGCCGGCGTGGCCATCGAATCCGTGCAGCGCCGCACCCTCGAGAAACATACCGGGGGTGGACGCCACCAGGGCCTCGTCGCCCATCTACGCCCGGCACCCAGCCTGGGCGAGGCGGAACTCTTCCAGGCCGTGGAAACCTTGGAAGATGGACCGGCCCTGTTCCTGGCCCTGGACCAGGTGCAGGACCCCCACAACCTGGGGGCCTGCCTGCGCAGCGCCGACGCCGCCGGTGCCCACGGCGTCATCGTCCCCCGGGACCGTGCCTGCCCCCTCACCCCCGCCGCACGCAAGGCCGCCTCCGGCGCCGCCGAGACCGTGCCCCTGTACCGGGTGGTCAACCTCGCCCGCACCCTCAAGGGCCTCGCCCGGCGCGGGGTGTGGACGGTGGGTCTGGCCGCCGAGGCGGACGTCCTCCTCTACGACATGGATCTCACCGCGCCCACTGCCCTGGTCCTGGGTGCCGAGGGCAAGGGGCTGCGGCACCTCACCCGCGAACGCTGCGACCACCTGGCCCGCCTCCCCATGGCCGGCACGGTGGAGAGCCTCAACGTCTCCGTCACCGCCGGCATCGCCCTGTTCGAGGCGGCGCGCCAGCGGCTCACGTCCTCCAAGACCCCGTAACTCTCGAGATGAGGTCATGAAGAAGGGCGGATCGCCATGCCCGACGAGAGGCCCGGCGCCTCAAGGATCACGTCCATTCTCCGATTGATCCCTGACCCCGATCGTGCCCGGGTTCCGAAGTCGTTTCGGACGGGTGCAGCCTGCCAAAGGCGGGCGGATTGGTTATCATTAGAAAATCCGGATATTTACCGCGACCCCGTACGCATTCCGATAAATGCATTCGCCCCGAGGCATCGACATTTGCCAATTGCCGAGTAAAATACTCGGTAATTGAACGCTTAACAGAGGTAGGCCATGAGCAGCGCCGAAGACCCTTTGGACCGCCTGGTCAAGTCGGAGTACAAGGCCGGTTTCGTCACCGACATCGAGGAGGAGTCCCTCCCGCCGGGCCTGGACGAGGACGTGATCCGCTTCATCTCCGCCAAGAAGGGGGAGCCCGACTGGCTCCTGGAATGGCGCCTGGCCGCCTTCCGCGAGTGGCAGAAGATGACTGAGCCCCACTGGGCCCACGTCCACTACCCCCCCATCGACTACCAGGCCATCAGCTACTGGGCCGCCCCAAAGCGCCCGGAAGACCGTCCCCAGAGCCTGGACGAGGTGGACCCGGAGCTGCTGGAGACCTTCGAGAAGCTGGGCATCCCCCTGCACGAGCGCGCCGCCCTCGCCGGGGTAGCAGTGGACGCGGTGTTCGACTCGGTCTCCGTGGCCACCACCTTCAAGGAAAAACTGGCCGAGCACGGCATCATCTTCTGCCCCCTCTCCGAGGCGGTGCGCGAACACCCGGAGTTGGTGCGCAAGTACCTGGGCAAGGTGGTGCCCCCCACCGACAACTTCTTCGCCGCCCTCAACTCGGCGGTCTTCTCCGAGGGCTCCTTCGTGTACATCCCCAAAGGGGTGCGCTGCCCCATGGAACTGTCCACCTATTTCCGCATCAACGCCGCCTCCACCGGCCAGTTCGAGCGCACCCTCATCATCGCCGACGAGGACAGCTACGTCTCCTATCTGGAGGGCTGCACCGCCCCCATGCGCGACGAGAACCAGCTGCACGCGGCGGTGGTGGAGCTCATCGCCGAGCGCGGCGCCCACATCAAGTATTCCACCGTGCAGAACTGGTATCCCGGGGACGCGGAAGGGCGCGGTGGCATCTACAACTTCGTCACCAAGCGCGGCCTGTGCCAGGGGGAGCACTCCAAGATCTCCTGGACGCAGGTGGAAACCGGCTCGGTCATCACCTGGAAGTACCCCTCCTGTATCCTGCGCGGCGACCACTCGGTGGGCGAGTTCTACTCGGTGGCCATCTCCAACCTGCGCCAGCAGGCGGACACCGGCACCAAGATGATCCACATCGGCAAGCACACCTCGTCCACCATCATCTCCAAGGGGATCTCCGCCGGCCACGGCTCCAACGCCTACCGCGGCCTGGTGAAGGTCATGGACGGGGCCGAGGGGGCGCGCAACTTCACCCAGTGCGACTCCCTCCTCATGGGCGACACCTGCAGCGCCCACACCTTCCCCTACATCGAGGTGCGCAACCCCAGTGCCCAAGTGGAGCACGAGGCCACCACCTCCAAGATCAGCGAGGACCAGCTCTTCTACTGCCGCACCCGCGGCTTGGACCCGGAAGAGGCGGTGTCCCTGATCGTCAACGGATTCTGTAAAGAAGTCATCAACGAGCTGCCCATGGAATTCGCCGTCGAGGCCCAGAAGCTGCTCGGAGTCAGTCTGGAAGGAGCAGTCGGATGAGCGCCAACGAGAAACAGCCCCTCCTGGTCATCGAGGACCTGTGGGTCCAGGTGGAGGACAAGACCATCCTCAAGGGCATCGACCTCACCGTGAACTACGGCGAGGTGCATGCCATCATGGGCCCCAACGGCTCCGGCAAGTCCACCCTCGCCAACGTCCTCGCCGGGCGCGAGGGCTACGAGGTGACCCGCGGCAAGGTCACCTACAAGGGCCGCGACCTGCTCGCCATGCCCCCCGAGGAGCGTGCCCGCGAAGGGATCTTCCTGGCCTTCCAGTACCCGGTGGAGATCCCCGGGGTGAACAACATCTACTTCCTCAAGGCGGCGGTGAACGCCGTGCGCAAGCACCGCGGCCTGCCCGAGCTGGACGCCATGGACTTCCTCGAGCTGGTGAAGGAAAAGATGGCGCAGATGAAGGTGCGCGAGGAGATGCTCTACCGGGCCGTCAATGAAGGTTTCTCCGGCGGCGAGAAGAAGCGCAACGAGATCCTGCAGATGGCCCTGCTGGAGCCCACCCTGGCCATCCTCGACGAGATCGACTCGGGGCTGGACATCGACGCCCTGCGCGACGTGGCCGACGGGGTCAACGCCCTGCGCGGCCCCGATCGCAGCTTCATCATGGTCACCCACTACCAGCGACTGCTGCACTACATCGAGCCGGACCACATCCACGTCCTCGCCTACGGCGAGGTGATCCGCTCCGGCGACCGCACCCTCGCCCACGAATTGGAGGAACGGGGTTACGGCTGGCTCCTGGAGGAGGCGGGGATGGACGCCCAGGGGGCCGGCGCCCCATGAGTACCCCGCGTCCGCTGCAGGCACCCACCCTGGCCCTGGCACGCGCCCCGCGCCAGACCGGCTTCCCCTGGCTGGACGCCCTGCGCGGGCGCGCCTGGGAGACCTTCCGGCGCGTCGGCCTCCCCGGCCCGCGTCTGGACGAATGGAAGTACGCCGACACCCACCCCCTCACCCAGGCCGAGCTGCGCCTGCCCAGCGGCGAGATGCCGCCGGCGGTGAACGCCCAAGTGGGTATCGACGGCATCGACGGGCCGCGCGCGGTGTTCCTGGACGGGGTCTTCCACCCCGGCCTGTCGCGCCTGGACGAGCTCCCCGAGGGGGTGCGCGTGCGGCCCCTCATGGAGGCCCTGGCGGAAGACGGAGAGACCCTCGCCCGCGTCTACGGCCTCATCGCCGACCTGGACGGCGCCGATGCCGGCCTGCGCGCCCTCGACCTGGCCCTGGCCGAACAGGGGGCGGTGATCGAAGTGGCCGCCGGCACGGCCATGGAGGCCCCCCTGTCCCTCGTCCACCTGGTGAGCGACGAGGGCCTCGCGCCCCAGTGGCGTCACCTGGTGATCCTGGGGGAGGGCGCCCGCCTCACCCTGGTGGAGCACTACCAGGGCCTGGGCACCCACTGGCACAACGCCGTCACCGAGATCGACCTGGGCGCGCGCGCCGAGCTGGACCATCTGCGCCTGTACGAGGCGGGGGAGGGTGGCGTCCACACCCACGAGGCCTGGGTGCGGGTGGCCGAGGCAGGGCGCTACGGCAGCTACGCCGCCACCGCCGGCGCGCGCCTGGCTCGCCCCTACACCACCGTCTCCCTGGAGGCCCCCGAGGCGCGCGCCGGCCTCTACGGCGTCTATGGCGGCAGCGGCCGGCACCAGGCCGACCACAGCACCCGCACCGACCACCGTGCCCCCCGCACCCAGAGCGTGCAACTGTTCAAGGGCGTGCTGGACGCCGGCGCCCGCGGCGCCTACACCGGGCGCGTGGTGGTGCACCCCGGGGCGCAGAAGATCGAGGCCGAACAGCGCAACGCCAACCTGCTCCTCTCGCGCGCGGCCGAGGCCGACGCCCGCCCGCAGCTGGAGATCTACGCCGACGACGTGAAATGCGCCCACGGGGCCGCCGTCGGCGAGCTGGACCGGGACGCCCTGTTCTACCTGCGCGCGCGCGGCATCGGCGAGCCGGAGGCGCGCGCCATCCTCACCCGCGCCTTCGTCGAGGACGTGCTCGACGCCTTCCCCTTGCCGGCGGCGGCCCGCTGGGCGCGTGAACGGCTGGCCCCTGGAGACAACCCATGATCGACGTGAACCGCATCCGCGCCGACTTCCCCGGCCTCGCCCAGACGGTGCACGGCAAGCCCCTGGTGTTCCTGGACAACGCCGCCTCGGCGCAGAAGCCGCGCGCCGTCATCGACGCCGTCGCCCACCACTACGCCCACGACTACGCCAACGTCCACCGCGGCGTGCACCAACTGGCCGAGCGCGCCACCGACGCCTACGAAGGGGCGCGGGAGAAAGTGCGCGCCTTCCTCGGCGCCGCCTCCACGCGCGAGATCGTCTTCGTGCGCGGTACCACCGAGGCCATCAACCTGGTCGCCCACAGTTGGGGGCGCCACGCCCTGCGCGCCGGCGACGAGGTGCTCATCACCGAGATGGAGCACCACGCCAACATTGTTCCCTGGCAGCTCATGGCCGAGGAAATCGGTTTCACCCTCCGGGTGGCCCCCATCCTCGACGACGGCCGGCTGGACATGGAGGCCTTCGCCGCCCTCCTGAACGAGCGCACCCGCCTGGTGGCCGTCGCCCACATGTCCAACGTCCTCGGCACCGTCAACCCGGTGCAGGAGATCGTGGACATGGCCCACGCCCACGGCGCCCTGTGCCTGGTGGACGGCGCCCAATCGGTGTCCCACCTGCCGGTCAACGTGCAAGAACTGGGTTGCGACTTCTACGCCTTCTCCGGCCACAAGCTCTTCGGCCCCACCGGCATCGGCGTGCTGTGGGCGCGGGAGGCGCTGTTGGAGGCCATGCCCCCCTACCAGGGCGGCGGCGAGATGATCCGCGAGGTCAGCTTCCAGCGCTCCACCTGGGCCGACCTGCCCTACAAATTCGAGGCCGGCACCCCCCACATCGTCGGCGCCATCGGTCTCGGCGCGGCCATCGACTACGTCACCGCCATCGGCTTGCAGGCCATCGCCGAATACGAACATGGGCTGCTGGAATACGCCACCGAGGCCCTGGAGAGCGTGCCCGGCCTCACCCTCGTCGGCCGCGCCCCCCACAAGGGGGCGGTGCTGTCCTTCGTCATGGACTGCGCCCACCCCCACGACATCGGCACCATCCTCGACGGCGAGGGGGTGGCGGTGCGCGCCGGCCACCACTGCGCCATGCCCCTCATGGAACGCCTGGGCCTGCCCGCCACCACCCGCGCCTCCTTCGCCTTCTACAACACCCGCGAGGAGGCCGACGCCCTGGTGGCCGCCCTGTACAAAGTCCGGGAGATCTTCGCCTGATGGACCCGAGAGCCCTGTACCAGGAAGTCATCGTCGAACACGGCCGCCGGCCGCGCAACTTCGGCCCCCTGCCCGACGCCAACTACCGCGCCCGCGGCCACAACCCCCTGTGCGGCGACCGCATGACCCTCTACCTCAAGGTCGACGACCAGGGCATCGTCGAGGACGCCCGCTTCGAAGGGGAAGGCTGCGCCATCTCCATGGCCTCCGCTTCCCTCATGACCGAGGCGGTGAAGGGCAAGACGGTGGAGGAGGCCGAACTCATGTTCGAGAACTTCCACGACCTGGTGATGGACACCCACGAGGCCAAGCGCCCCATCGACCTGGGCAAGATCAAGATCCTCGCCGGTGTGAAGGACTACCCCAGCCGGGTGAAATGCGCCACCCTCGCCTGGCACACCCTCCACAACGCCCTGGAGGGCAAGGAAGAGGCGAGCACCGAGTGAGCCGACCCATGAGCAGCGAAGCCCCCGAGAACACCCCTGCGCACGAGCCCGACGCCATCAAGGCGGCGGTGATCGAGGCTCTCAAGCAGATCTACGACCCGGAGATCCCGGTCAACATCTACGACCTGGGGCTCATCTACGGCGTGGACGTGGACGAGAACGGTCGCGTGGACGTGAAGATGACCCTCACCGCCCCCGGCTGCCCGGTGGCGCAGACCTTCCCCGGCCAGGTGGAGGCGGCCATCCGCCAGGTGCCCGGCGTCACCGACGCGCACGTGGAAGTGGTCTGGGACCCGCCCTGGACCAAGGACCGCATGAGCGAGGCGGCGAAGCTGCAACTGGGCATGCTCTGACGCTATCATGGCGCCCGAACTCCAGCGGCCACGGTAGATCCCCATGACGGAAACGACCCTCCCGCGCCGCCCCTCGGTGGCGGTGGACGTGCAAGGCGTCACCCTCGGCGGCGGCGCCCCGGTGGTGGTGCAGTCCATGACCAACACCGACACCGCCGACGTGGACGCCACCGTCGCCCAGGTGGCCGAGCTGTACCGCGCCGGCTCCGAGTTGGTGCGCGTCACCGTCAACACCGAGGCGGCCATGGCCGCCCTGCCCGAGATCCGCGCGCGCCTGGAGGCCCAGGGCCTGTCCGTGCCCCTGGTGGGCGACTTCCACTTCAACGGCCACCGCCTGGTGAACAAATACCCCGAGTCGGTGGCCGCCCTGGCCAAGCTGCGCATCAACCCGGGCAACGTGGGCCGCGGCTCCAAGCGCGACGAACAGTTCGCCGCCCTCATCGAGGCCGCCGTGCGTCACGACAAGCCGGTGCGCATCGGCGTCAACTGGGGCAGCCTCGACCAGGCCCTCCTGGCCCGCCTCATGGACGAGAACGCCGCCCGCCCCGAGCCCCTGCCCACCGAAGCGGTCATGCGCGAGGCCCTCATCCGCTCCGCCCTGGAGAGCGCCGCGGCGGCCGAGGCCCTGGGTCTGCCCCACGACCGCATCGTCATCTCCTGCAAGGTGAGCGGCGTGCAACCCCTCATCGCCGTCTACCGGGAACTGGCCCGGCGCTGCGACTACCCCTTGCACCTGGGCCTCACCGAGGCGGGCATGGGCATCAAGGGCATCACCGCCTCCAGCGCCGCCCTCGCCGTCCTCCTGCAGGAAGGCATCGGCGACACCATCCGCATCTCCCTCACCCCCGAGCCGGGCGCCCCGCGCACCGAAGAAGTGCGCGTCGCCCAGGAGCTCCTCCAGGCCATGGGCCTGCGCAACTTCACCCCCCAGGTGGTCGCCTGCCCCGGCTGCGGCCGCACCACCTCCACCTTCTTCCAGGAACTGGCGCGTGACATCCAGGACTACCTGCGCGCGCAGATGCCCGTCTGGCGGGAGCGCTACCCCGGGGTGGAGAAACTCACCGTGGCGGTCATGGGCTGCGTGGTGAACGGCCCCGGCGAGAGCAAACACGCCGACATCGGCATCAGCCTGCCGGGCACCGGCGAGCGCCCGGTGGCGCCGGTGTACGTGGACGGCGAGAAGACCGTCACCCTCAAGGGCGAGGGCATCGCCAAGGAATTCCAGGCCATCGTCGAGGACTACGTCGCGCGCCGTTTCGGCACGTCTTGAAAAACCCGCTGGCGGGCCCCAGATCCTCTGCTATCAATTGAAACACCACGAACGTCAGCGGAGGAGACGACCATGACTGAAGACGTGAAGGAACGCCCGCAACAGCAGACCACCGAAGCGCAAGAGGCCAAGCAGGAGACCGGCAAGGCCGTCGCCCCGGCGGAGAGCCGGCCCGCCTACCTGCACCCCCTGGAGGAGATCGAACGTCTGTTCGACGCCCTCACCAGCCGCGGCTGGCTGAGTCCCTGGAGCCGCGATTGGTCCATGTTGAGCCGCATCCCCAGCCCCTTCGAGGGCAAGACCCCCAAGGTGGACCTCATCGACCGGGACGACGAGCTGGTGCTGCACGCCGAGCTGCCCGGGGTGAAGAAGGAAGACGTGGAAGTGACCCTCTCCGAGGACAGCCTCACCATCCGCGCCACCACCCGCAAGGAGCAGAAGGAGGAGAAGGGCGACTACCTGCGCCAGGAGATCAGCTACGGCGAGATCGTCCGCACCATCCCCCTGCCGGCGGCGGTGGACGTGGACAAGGCCAAGTCCAAGTTCGAGGACGGCATCCTGGAGATCCACATGCCCAAGGTGGAGAAATCCAAACGCCGCACCATCCCGGTGGAATGAGAGACGGCGGGCCGGGCCCGCCGTCGCCGTATCGTCCCACCGAGTACCCACCGCGCGTCTTGGTCCGCCGGCCGACGCGCGCTAAGCTGGTTGCCATGATCGAGATCTACGACAAAAAGGGCTTCAAGCACCTGCTGACCGTGGAGGCCTCGAGCCTGCGTGGGGCGGACCTGCGTGGCGCAAACCTGCGCGAGGCCAACCTGGTGCAGATGGACCTCTCCGGGGCGGACCTCTCCGGGGTGGACCTCGCCGGCGCCGACCTCCGGCTGGCCGATCTTTCCGGCGCCCGCCTCGACGGGGCGAACCTGCGCGACGCCGACCTCACCGGCGCCCGCCTGGACGGGGCCGACCTCGCCGGCGCCGATCTCACCGGCGCGCGTCTGCCCGACAGCAGTGCCGGGCCGTACCCCCTCGAATTCCGTCCGCGGGCATAACGCGGTCGCCTCCGGCGACATCGTCTCTCTTCCTGGCCGATGTCCAAAGGCAGGTGGAAGCGGTGGCGCCTCGACCGCGACGACAGTCGCTCCCCTGGGATCGTTCATCCTGCGGTGGAATAAAACCGGCCCCCCCGGGAACGAATGGAGAGAGCAGGGGGATCGGACCATGGACGCCGAGGGTTTCGAGGACTGGGTGCGCGACCACCACGGCGACCTCTACCGCCACGCCCTGTGGCTGGTGGGCGACGCCGACCTCGCCGAGGAACTGGTGCAGGAGACCTTCTACCGCGCCTGGCGCGGCCGTCGCGGCCTGCGCCGGCGCGAGCGCCCTCTGCCTTGGCTGCTGGGCATCTTGCGGCGCGCCTGCTTCGCCGAGATCGCCCGCCGTGGCCGCTACGCCCCCGAGGCCTATTTCGAGGCCGGCGTCCCCGGCGGCGAGGACGTGGCCCACCTGGCCCGCGCCCTGGCGCGCCTGGACCCGGCCCAGCGCGACATCCTCCTCCTCTACGCCCTGCACGGGCTGAGCTACGCCGACATCGCCCGCCAACTGGACATCCCCCAGGGCACCGTCATGAGCCGTCTGGCGCGTGCCCGCGCCGCCCTGCGCGAGGTCTGGGGCGGCCCCTGGGAGGAGGCGGCGGTGATCCCTTTCCCCGGGAGCCGACGATGAACGACGAGACGCACATCGACGAACGCCTGCGCCGCGCCCTGCGCGCCCCGGAGCCGCCGCCGGACCTGGCCGCGCGCATCCTCGCCCAGCGCCCGCCGCGCAAACCGCGCCGCTGGCCGGCCCTGGCCGCGGCGGCGGGGGTGCTCCTGGCGCTGGGCCTGTGGCCGTCCCCGTATCCGCCGGGTGAGGCCTTCGTCGCCCACGCCCGCGACGAGGCCCGTCTGCAGCGGCTCGCCGGCGCCCCGCCCCTGGCCGGGGTGGAGCTGATGAAACGCTGTCGCGTCGCCGGGCGCGACTACCTGCATCTGCGCCTGCGCCAGGACGGACAGGCGGTGGACGCCTTCGTGGGCACACCGCCGCCGGGGCTGATGGAGCAGGGGCGTGCCGGCGACCGCCTCTGGCGACGTCTCGACCGGGACGGACGCAGCCTCGTCCTGGTCTATCCGCCGGGCCTCGACCCCGTCCCCGTGGCCGAGCGCATCCTCGCCCATCTGAACCCCAGCAAGGAGGTACCCCGCACATGAAACGGACCCTCGCCCTCGTCCTCGCTCTCAACGCTGGCGCCGCCATTGCCGCGCCGCCGCCCATCGGCCCCCTGCCGCCGGTGCCGGAGAACCCGGACAACCGCGCCACCCCCGAGCGCATCGAGCTGGGCAAGCGCCTGTTCTTCGACAAGCGCATCTCTGCCAACGGGCGCTTCAACTGTTCCACCTGCCACCTGCCCGAGAGCGGCTGGACCCTGCCCAGCGCCTTCTCCATCGCCAACGACGGCTTCGTCGAACGGCGCAATCCGCCCACCCTCCTGAACGTGGGCTACAACCGTGCCCTCATCTGGGACGGCCGCGCGCCCTCCCTGGAGAAGCAGGCCGTCGGCTCCACCAAGAACCCGGTGCACAAGGGCCAGGACATCGCCAAGCTCATGGCCACCTTCCGCGCCGACCCGGAGATCACCCGCCTGTTCCGCGCCGCCTACGGCAGCGAGCCCAACGCCCGTGACTACGGGCGCGCCATCGCCGTCTTCCAGCGCCACACCCTCATCACCGGCGAGTCCCCCTTCGACCGCTACATGAAGGGCGACAAGAACGCCCTCAGCGACAGCGCCGTGCGCGGCATGAAATTGTTCCAGGGCAAGGCCGGCTGCATCGCCTGCCACAACGGCCCCAATTTCACCGACTCCGACTTCCATAACATCGGCCTCGAACGCAACCCGGCCTTCGACCGTCCGGAGTACCTGGAGATCCTGCGCTTCGACGCCCGCCGCATGGGATTGAAGGAATGGCGGACGATGGACGACGACCCGGGACGTTACCTGGTCACCCACGATCCCAAGGACTGGAAGAAATTCAAGACGCCCACCCTGCGCAACCTGGCCGACACCGGCCCCTACATGCATGACGGCCGCTACGAGACCCTGGAGGCGGTGATCGAGCACTACGACCGCGGCGGCGACCGCACCCGCAATCAGGACCCGCGCATCCGCCCCCTGCACCTTTCGGCCTCGGAGAAGACGGACCTGCTGGCCTTCCTGCGCTCCTTGCGCGGGGCGCTGCCGGACATCGGTCCCATCCCCCGCTGAGGTTCAGGCGCGCTGGGCCTCGGCGGCGGGGCGCTGCGGACAGCCGAAGGGCGACTCGTCCAGCCAGCGCTCCAACTCGTCGGCGGGCATGGGCTTGCCCATGTAGTAGCCCTGGGCGCGGTCGCAGGCCATCTCCACCAGGGCGTTCCAGGTGGCCTCGTCCTCGATGCCCTCGGCGGTCACCTCCAGCCCCAGGTCGTGGGCCATGTCGATGGTGGCGCGCACGATCACCGCGTCGTTCTCGTCGGTGAGCATGTCGGAGACGAAGGAACGGTCAATCTTCAGTTCCGAAACCGGCATGGACTTGAGGTAAGAGAGGGAAGAGTAGCCGGTGCCATAGTCGTCCACCGAGATCTTCACCCCCATCTCGTGCAATTGGGTGAGGATCGCCAGACCCTGTTCCGGGTGGGCCATGATGGCGCTCTCGGTGACCTCCACGGTGAGCAGGTGGTGGGGCACGCCCCAGGTGTAGAGGAGGGCATCGATGCGCTCCGGTAGGTGCTCGTCGGTGAGGCTGTGGGCCGAGCAGTTGATGGCCACGCCGATGTGGCGCCCGGCCTTCACCCACTCGCCGCACTGGTGCAGGGCGATGTTGAACACCAGGCCGGTCATGGGGTGGATGAGGTTGGAGCGCTCGGCCAGGGGCACGAACTTGTCCGGGCCGATGAAGCCCCGCTCGGGGTGGATCCAGCGCACCAGCGACTCGACCCCGACGATGTGGCCGCGCGCCAAGTCGATCTTGGGCTGGTAGTACACCTGTAGGGCGCCGACGTCGATGGCCTGGCGCAGTTCCGTCTTCAGGGTCAGACGTTCGCTCTGCTCGGTGTGGATGGATGTGTCGTAAATGGCCAGGCCGGAGCGGTTTTCCTTCGCCTGGTACATGGCCGTGTCGGCGAACTGGAACAGCTCCCGGGCGCTGTCGCTGTGCTCGGGGAAGAGGGCGATGCCCAGGCTCACCTGGAGGTCGAACTGGATCCCCTCGATGGTGATGGGCTGGGCGATGGCGTCGATGATGCGGTTGGCCACTTCCAGGACCTCGTTGCGGCTGGGCAGATCGAAGAGGATGACGCCGAATTCGTCGCCCCCCAGTCGCCCCACCAGGTCCGAGCCCTTGATGCACTGGCGCAGGCGTTCCCCCACCTCGCGCAGGACCTGGTCCCCGCGCATGTGTCCCAGGGTGTCGTTGATCTCCTTGAAATTGTCCAGGTCCATGGCGATGACCGCGGTGAGGGTGTCACGGTTGAACTGGGAGTCGTCCACGAACTGCTCCAGCTCCTCGGTGAGGCGAATGCGGTTGGGCAGGTCGGTAAGTAGATCGCTGTAGGCCAGGTGCTGGATGGCGACGCCGCTCTGGCGGGCGCGCAGGCGGTAGCGGTCCCGTTCTTTGCGGGTGGTTCCCAACTCCTTTTCCATGGCATGCAAGCGCTGGGAGAGACGCTTCAGGCGTCGGTTGGGCAGACCGAGGCCCATGAAATAGAGGAACCCCCCCAAGGCGCCGCCGATGACGCCGGCGAAGGCGGCGTCGAGGGCCACTCCACGGAGGTCGATGGCGATATAGAGGCGACCGAGGAAACGGCCGTCCGGGGTGTGCAAGTCCTGCGAGCGCTGCACCCAGCCGGATCGCGCCAGGAACGGTTGGTCGAGGGAAAAGACCAACCCCTCGCCCTGCAGGCGTCGCATCCATTGTTCCGGATCGGAAATCTGCCCCGTGGCGCGGGCGGCGAGCAAGTCGAGGATCAAGGCCGCTTGGCGCTCGGACACCCGAGACAGATTCCGGAAATCGTGCCAGGCAGTGAGGCCCGCAAGGAGCAAGGGCAATGTCAAAGCGACGGCCAGCAACGTGAGCCGGTAGCGCGTGGAGGGGCTGGCTTGGCGCTTGGAAGGCATGAAAGCTGTGGGTCCTCGAATGGCGTGACCCTGCTGTTATCGACGGCATGCGCGCCGACTTGAAAGCGGCCAAAAAAATGCCGGGGTGAGGGGCCCCGGCACAAGCGCGCTCTCAGAACGGAAAGAGGGAGGAGGGAGGATCCGTTCTGCAAAGAAATCATCGGCCGCGCCTCGGGAATCTTGAAGGTGGATCGGGGTCTAATCCCGCGGGTTTTTGCAAGTCCATGAAAAGCATGGGGAATGCGCCGGTTGCCTTTTTGCTCGGCGTGAGTAAGGTAAGCATCCGGTCAACGAGGAGAAGGAGAACATGAAGCGGATCGTGCTGTTTCTGGCCACCAACCTGGCCATCATCGTGGTGTTGAGCATCACCCTGCAATTGTTGGGGGTGGAGCGCATCCTCGATCAACAGGGAGTGGGGCTGGACCTGCAGGCACTGCTGATCTTCTCGGCGGTGTTCGGTTTCGGAGGCTCGTTCATTTCCCTGGCCCTGTCCAAATGGATGGCCAAGCGGAGTACCGGTGCGCAGGTCATCGAACAGCCTGGCAACGAAGTGGAGGCCTGGCTGGTGGAGACCGTCCGCCGGCAGGCCCGGGAGGCCGGCATCGGCATGCCCGAGGTGGCCATCTACGATGCACCCGAGCCCAACGCCTTCGCCACTGGCATGAGCCGCAACAATGCCCTGGTGGCGGTGAGCACGGGGCTGTTGCAGAACATGTCGCGGGACGAGGTGGAGGCAGTGCTGGGGCACGAGGTGAGCCACGTCGCCAACGGCGACATGGTCACCCTGGCCCTCATCCAGGGGGTGGTGAACACCTTCGTCATCTTCTTCTCGCGCGTCATCGGCTATCTGGTGGACCGGGTGGTGTTCAAGACCGAACGCGGCCATGGGCCGGCCTTCTACGTCACCGCCATCATCGCCGAGATATTACTGGGCATCCTGGCGACGATCATCGTCATGTGGTTCTCGCGCCAACGGGAGTTCCGCGCCGACGCCGGCGGCGCCGCCCTCGCCGGACGGGAGAAGATGATCCATGCCCTCGAGCGCCTCGCCGCCTTCTCCGGTCAATCGCATCTGCCCGATCAGTTGGCCGCTTTCGGCATCAACGGACGCATCGGTCGCGGCATCGTCCGCCTGTTCATGTCCCACCCGCCCATCGAGGAGCGCATCGCCGCCTTGCGGTCGTCTGCCTGAGGCCCCGTCGAGGGGCATCAATCCGTCTTTCCCCTCGGCGATTTTACGCTGAACGTTCGTTCCTCGGTCCCGAGGGGGGCGGCGCCGCCGCGCAACGGCGATCGTCGCAAGCGGATGCCCATGGCCGGGTCTCTTCCAGAGGGCCCCGGCTTTTTTTCCCGTGCCTCGCGGACCGGGGCAGGCGCCGAGAGCGGCCCGTTCCCGTTCTTGACACTTGACCGGTCACACCGTCGGGATTCGACGTCGGCTTCCTATTGGCAACTTGCTTTCGCCTGAGCGAGAATAGACGTTTCAACGATGACAAGGCCCGGTTTCGGTGGGGAGCCGGTCGGG
>WFVN01000099.1 GCA_015491615.1 Gammaproteobacteria bacterium | reverse complement strand
GGGCGAGGGCGGCTTCGACCACGTTCTCCGGGCGGGGGATGGAGGCGGCCTCCAGCTCGGCGTTGTAGGGGGTGGGCACGTCCGCCCCGGTGACCCGGCCGATGGGGGCGTCCAGATCGAAGAAGCTGCGCTCGGAGAGTTCGGCGCAGATCTCCGCCCCGGCGCCGGCGAAGCGGCAGTCCTCCTCCACCACCAGGGCACGGTGGGTCTTGGCCAGGGAGGCCTGGAGGGTGGGCATGTCCAGCGGTCGCAGGCCGCGTAGGTCGATGACCTCCGCCTGCAGGCCGTGGTCCTTGGCCAGGGTCTCGGCCGCCGCCAGGCTCACCTCCACCATGCGGTGCCAGGCGATGAGGGTGAGGTCCTTGCCTTTGCGGCGCACGCTCGCGGCGTGCAGAGGCGGGGCCGCGGCGTCGGCGTCGAAGGGGCCCTTGTGGAAGTACAGCAGCTCATGCTCCAGGAAAATGATGGGGTCGTCCTCGCGCACCGCCTGGAGGAGCTGCCAGTAGGCGTCCTGGGGGGTGGCCGGGCAGACGATGCGCAGGCCGGGGACGTTCATGAGGGTGTGTTCCAGGCGCTGGGAGTGCTGGGCGGCGAGCTGCTTGGCCACCCCGCCGGGCATGCGCACCACCAGGGGCACGCGGAACTGGCCGCCGGACATGTAACGCAGCTTGGCGGCCATGTTGATGATGGCGTCCAGAGCCAGGAGGGCGAAGTTGACGGTCATGATCTCGACGATGGGCCGCCCGCCCACCAGGGCCGCGCCCACTCCCAGGCCGGTGAAGCTGTTCTCGGAGATGGGGGTGTCGCGCACCCGCCATTCGCCGTATTTGGCGAACAGCCCCTGGGTGACCCGGTAGCTGCCCCCGTACAGGCCCACGTCCTCCCCCAGGACGAAGACCGATTCGTCCGCGGCCAGGGCCCGGTCGTGGGCGATGTTGAGGGCCTCCCACACTATCAGCTCGGGCTGCGGCCGGGCCACGTCGGCGGGGCCGGCGTTGGCGGCGCGTCGGCGGGTGTTCATCGGCCACCTCCGTAGAGATCCAGGGGTTCTACGTACACGTCTTTGTGGAGGTCGGTGGGGGGCGGGCTTCGGTCGGCGAAGGCCACCGCCTCGTCCACCGCCTTTTGCGCCTGGGCGTCCAATTCGTCCAGCTCCGACGGCTCCAGCCAGCCCTCGCCGAGGGCCTTTTCGCGGAATCGGCGCAGGGGATCCTTGGCCTGGAATTCGGCCAGTTCCAGTTGCGAGCGGTAGGCGCCGTGGTCGGCCATGGAGTGGCCCCGGTAGCGGTAGGTCTCGCATTCCAGCAGCACCGGACCGAGCCCTTGGCGGACGTGGGCCAGGGCCTCGCGGGTAGCCTCCAGGACGGCGAGCACGTCCATGCCGTCCACCCGCCGGCCCTCCATGCCGTAGGCGCAGGCGCGTTTGTAGATCTCCGCCAGCGCCGAATGGCGGTGGATCTCGGTGCCGATCTGGTAGTGGTTGTTCTCGCAGATGAACACCACCGGCAGTTTCCACAGGGCGGCCATGTTGAGGGACTCGTGGAAGGTGCCCTGATTGGCCGCCCCGTCGCCGAAATAGCACAGGACCGCGTCGCCGGTGTCGTTCATGCGTGCCCAGTAGGCGGCGCCGATGGCCACCGGAAAGGTCTCGCCGACGATGGCGTAACCGCCCAGAAAACGCCGTTCGGCGTCGAACAGGTGCATGGAGCCGCCGTAGCCGCCGGAGCAGCCGGTGGCGCGCCCGAACAGCTCCGCCATGACCGCCTCCGGGGGCGTGCCGCGCACCAGGGCGTGCACGTGCTCGCGGTAGGTGGAGACCACGTAGTCGCCGGGGTCGGCGGCGCGCAGGCTGCCCACCGCCACCGCTTCCTCCCCCGGGTAGAGGTGCAGGAAGCCGGCGATCTTGCCCTGCGTGTACTGCTCGGCGGCGGCCTGTTCGAAGCGCCGCGCCAGGGTCATGTCGTAGTAGAGCCGTCTGGCCAGGTCGCGCTGCACGGCGAGATCTCCTCCATGGGCTCCGCTTGCACTATAGGCCATGGGACCGGGGTGTGCCTTTGTTCGCTGGATGCCCTCGAAGAGCGAGGGCTTTTCGTCGCATGGACGGGGCGTGGCAAGGCGGGACGCGTGCTATGCTTGAGTCGTTCCCAGCCGCCCGAACGCCGTCGCCCTTGACCGCCGGTCTTTTCCAAAACGACCTCTGGCTCCTCGCTGCCGCCCTCGCCATCGGTCTGCTCATCGGGGTGGAGCGGGGCTGGAAACGGCGCGAGCAAGAAGAGGGAACGCGTGTCGCCGGCGTGCGTACTTTCGCGCTCATCGGCCTGTTGGGTGGTGCGTGCGCCCTCGTCGCCCAGCGGGCGCAGTCCCCGCTCTTCCTCGGGTTCTGTTTCCTGGGGGTGAGCGCCGCTCTGGTCACCGCCCACGTCCTGCGTTTCCAGCGCGAGGGGGACTTGGGCCTGACCAGCCTGAGCGCCGGTTTGCTCACCTTCGCCCTGGGTGCCATGGCCGCCTACGGCCTCGTCGTGCCCGCAGTCTCCGCTGCGGTGGTGGCCACCTTCCTGCTGAGTTTCAAGCCCAAACTGCACGCTTGGATCGCCCATCTCACTTCAGAAGAATTGCAAGCCGCCCTGAAACTGCTGTTGGTGTCGGTGGTGTTGTTGCCCATCCTCCCCAATCGCGGCTACGGCCCCTGGGGGGTGCTCAACCCTTACGAAATCTGGTGGATGGTGGTGCTCATCGCCGCCGTTTCCTTCGTCGGCTACGTGTTGGTGAAAGTGGCCGGGACGCGGCGCGGGCTGATTTTCACCGCCATCGCCGCCGGCCTCGTTTCTTCCACCGCGCTGACTCTCCATTTCGCCCGCTTGTCACGGAAACGGGCAGCGACCGACAGCCTGCTGGCCGCTGGTATTCTCCTCGCCTGCGGCACCATGTTCCCGCGCATGTTGCTCCTCACTTGGGTGGTGGACCCGCGCGTGAGCTTCCACTTGCTCTGGCCGGTGCTCGCCATGGCGGCGGTGGTATACGGTGCCGCCGGGATCCGGCTGTGGCGTGGCGGCGGTCATCGCGGCACCGCTCAAGAGGTCTCCCAGGCCTATGTGCAGAGCCCTTTGGATCTATGGCCGGCGGTACACTTCGGTCTGCTGTTGTCCTTCATCATCCTCGCTGCCGAGGCCTTGCGCCGTTGGTTGGGCGAGGCCGGCGTCTATTTGGTGTCCGCGCTCAGCGGTATCACCGACGTGGACGCCATCACTCTGTCCCTGTCCCGCATGGCCGGTGCGGAGCTAGGGCTCTCGGTGGTCGCCACGGGCATCACCCTGGCGGCCGTCGCTAACAACCTGGCCAAAGGCGGCATCGCCGCGGTGGTGAGTCGAGGGGCGCTGGCAGGCGCGGTCCTGCCCCCGCTCCTCGTCGCTTCGGTGGTGGGCGCCCTGCTGGCGCTATGGGGGTGATGCGCCAGCGGCCCGAGGAGGTGGATCGTGAGCAAGAAACGATGTCTGTTCGACGCGGTGGGCGGCTTGCCCACCTTGGAGAGGGTACACAAGATTTTCTACGACAAGGTCTATGCCCATCCCTGGTTGGGAAAGTATTTCGAAGGCCACAGTCGAGAGTTCATCGAAAAACGCCAGACCCAGTTCATGGCCGGGAAGATGGGCGGCGACGTGGAATACTGGGGCAAGGACCCCTACATGGCCCATCGCGCCATGTACATTCCGCCGGAGCTGTTCGAACTGCGCAGCCGCCTCCTCGAAGAGGCCCTGGTCGAGGCGGGCGTACCCGAGGATCTGCGCCGGCGTTGGTTGAAGATCGACGGCGCTTTTCGCCGCCAGATCGTCAATCCTTCGCTTTCCGATTTCTATTCGCGTACTTGGAAATACGAGTTGCGAGTCATCCACCCCAAACCGGATGAGGATTCGGATCTTCCATCCTCGACGTGAAGGCCGCAGGCGGAACGTTTCCGCGCGGGCTTTGTCCTGGCACCTGGACCACTGCCGGGGAATGATCTAGTGTGAGGCGCCCGCGACGGAGAGGGAGGGGGAATGTGGACCACCAGCGTATGACCGAGCGCCGGCGTGCCGGTTACGAGAAGAAGAAGGCCCGCGCCACGCGCGAGAAGGGGTTGCTCATCGTCTACACCGGCGAGGGCAAGGGAAAGACCACCGCCGCCATGGGGATGGTCCTGCGGGCGGTGGGGCACGACATGCCGGTGGGGGTGGTGCAGTTCATCAAGGGGGCCATGGACAGTGCCGAACGGCGCGTCCTTTCCGCCCTTCCCCAAGTGCGTTTCCACGCCATCGGCGACGGTTTCACCTGGCTCACGCAGGACCGCGAAGGGGACATGGCCACCGCCCGCGAGGCTTGGGGAGTGGCCCGGGAGATGATCCTCGATCCGGATTTGGCATTGGTGGTCCTGGACGAGCTGAACGTCATCCTCAAGTACGGTTACCTGGATCTAGACGAGATCCTCGCCGTTCTCGCCGAACGTCCGCCCATGAAACACGTGGTGGTCACCGGTCGCCACGCTCCCGCGGCCCTCGTCGAGGCCGCCGACCTGGTGAGTGAGATCCGTCGGGTCAAGCATCCTTTCAAGGAGCAGGGTGTGAAAGCCCAGGCGGGCATCGAGTTCTAACAAAAGAACGGCGCCCGCAGGCGCCGTTCGGTTCCCCATGGGGACGATCAGTCCCGGTCGCTCCGATCGGGGTCGTCGTCCGGGCTGCCCGCCATGCCATGACCGTGACCATGGTCATTGTCGGAACTGACACGGTCATGGTCCGTGCTCGAGCCGTTTCGGTCATCCTGGTCGTCGTCCCGGCCATGATCGGCGTCGTCCATGGCGCCGGAGTGGTCGCGGTCATCCCGATCGTCGTCAATGTCGTCGGAGCCGCTGCCCATGCCCTGGCCATGGTCGCTGTCGTCGCCGTAGCGGTCGTCCCCGGAATTGTCATGGGTCACAGGGAAGGCGGCGCAGCCCCCTTCCACTTTGACCACGGTGGCGGTGAGGCCGGTGCCCTGACTGCCCGGCACGCCCTTGAGTTCCACCTCGACGCCCGGAGCCAGGCAGTCGGGGGCGCCACGCTTGAACCAGGCGCCGGAGAGGTCGAGGGTGATCGCGTCGCCAGGAATGAGGTCGGTATTGCCTTCCACCTCTCCGAGATCGATGGTGAGGGTTTGGCTTTGGACGTCCCAGTCTTTCACGACACCTTCGACTTCCACCGGGCCGTCCATGTCGTAGTAGTCGGGCTGCGAGAGTAGGGCGCCTTCGATGTCCACCAGGTCGGCGTCGAGTTGGTTGCCGTCCCAAGTGCCCTTGATCTCCACCTTCGCTCCTGCCTGGAGCTGGCCGTAGCTGCCGTGGGCATAGACGGCGTTCTGCAGGTCGATGACGGTGATGGTCGCCTGGTCGGGCATGAAGCTGGCCTCGTGCACCTGCACCTGGGCGCTGTCGGTACCGGTGTCGAGGCTCTGGATGCGGCCTTCCACCTTCACCCGGTGGCTGGTGACGCTCTGGCCGTCGCCACGGGCCACAGGCTGGGGATCGACGGACACGGCCACCGCCAGCAGGGTCAGACGGGTGGGGTCGAAGCTGCCGTACACCGACACTTCGTCGCCCGGTTGCAGTTCGTTCAGGGTGAGCACTTGGCCGTCGCGCTCGCGGACGATGACCGCCAGTGTGGCATGCAAGGTCACGGTCAAGTCGGGGCCGTCGTCACGCTTCAGGAAGAAACGACCGTCGGCCACGTCGATGTCGTCCACATGACCTTCCAGGCGCGCCTGGACGCCGCTCAGGGTGGTGGTGTCGGTGCGGGTGTCGATGAGTTTCGCCAGGTCGATGGTCTCCGTCGCCTCGTCGATGGCGTCGGCGAGACTGGCCAGGTCGACGTTGAGGATGAGGGTGCGTAGGTCGCCGGAAGCCAGGTCCACCGGGGCCTGGAAAGGGATGTCCAGGGTGAAGTCGTCGGGTGGCGTGGCATCGGGGACCTGCAGGTTCAGCGTGGTGCCGTCCGCTTTCACCACACGCACCTCGGTGCCGGCGGTGAGGCGCAGGGCGGTGTAGCGCCCGGCAGGCACCGTGCTGCTGGCGAGCAGAGTGGCCACGTCATCAGGGGACACGAGGTTCACCACCTGGCCATCGCTGCCGGCATCGTAGATGGTCACCGTTGTACCCGTCTCGTTTTCCGCTTCCACTTTCTTGAGAGTGATCCAGATGGCTTGAGGTAGCTGCGATTGCAGCGTCTTGGCGGCGTGGGCGCCGTCTTGCAGGACGAGATTGAGCGAGGCCAGTTGATCGCGCAACCGTTGCGCTTCATCGCTCAGGTGGCAAGCGGCCAACCACAGGGCCGCCAGAACGAGGATCGGGATTTTGACGAGTCGTTTCACGATGGATTCCTCCTCCTTGGGTGGGTGTGCGCCATACAGGAGACCACGCATGACTGAACCCAAAATTAAAAATGGGAAAAAAATACCAAATAATCTTGGGGTGGATCGTACGAGGTGGGCAGCGGCACGTCAAGACTCGGGGGCGGCCATGGCTTGACGAGCTTGACGCAGGCATGGACAAAGACTTATAAGAGCACTATGAAAGCGCTTTCCTGGATCATGGCCGGTTTGCTGGTGCTGGGGCTCCTGCCCCAGGCCATGGCCGTGTCCGGGCAGCGGCACGAAGACGGTGCGGAGGTGATGGCCACAGCCCACGATGTGGTGGACGTGCAGGCCATCGACGCCGACATGCCTTGCGACCATGGTTGTCAGCATTGTGTCATTTGTGCCGCGGTGGTGACCCCGGTATCGTCCAGCCGCTTGGTCGCTCCCCATCTTCCCCCTCTGGTTCGCCCCGTCGCGTGGATGGACCATCCGCTCTCCATCGATACCCCACCCCCCCAAGTCCGGATCTGAGTTCGTCGTGCGCGTGCCTGCGTGAGGCGCGTGAGATGTTCATCCGGGTTCGGGGAAGGGGATCATGATCTCGTTCCATCCCGCTCGTCGTGGGACTCCGCCTGTTTGATGCCCTGGATCGGGGCGGCGGAGTGATCGCCTTCTGACATCCCCCGCTGCTTCTCACAATCTCCCACGCGCATGACACCGCTCCCGACCCGCGTCTCTCTCGGGAACGCTGACCTGAGAACGTTTTCCAGGGCCGCCCTGCGGTCCGTGCAAATCGGAGGTGATCGGCCATGATGCACGACATGACGCCCGGCATGGGCTGGGGCATGGGTTGGGGGCATTGGATCTTTCCCCTGTTGTTTTGGGCGCTGGTGATTCTCTTGATCCTCGCCCTCGTCAAATACCTGTTCAAGAAATGAGGTGACCCGATGAAGTTGCTGCGCGTCAAAGCCCTCGCCGATCGTGTGGGCGTCACTGCGGAGACGGTGCGCCATTACCACCGCATTGGCCTGCTCAAGGCCCAACGGGACCCTTACAACGGCTATAAGTTGTTCGATGAAGTGCAGATGGAGCGGTTGCGATTCATCACTCAGTTGCGCCGCCTCGATTTCTCCCTCAAGGAGATCGCTGAGATCCTGGAAGACGTGGACCGGGGCCGTTCGCCCTGCCCGCGGGTACGTGCCTTGCTAGTGCGTCACATGGAAGAGACACGCCGCCAACGGGCGCTCTTGGAGGAGCGTTTGGAACGTATGGACCGTATTGCCCGTCGCTGGGCCGCTATCCCCGATGCCTTGCCTGGACCGAAGGCCCTGTGTCCATTGGTGGAAGCGGCCGAGGAGGCGGTATGCGCGGACTCTTGAGGCGGCGCGCCCTCGCCTTGGTTGTACTGCTGGTGGCGGGGGCGGCGCAGGCCGGCGGCCCTTTGGATCTGCACCAGGCGGTGAATCGCGCCTTGGCCGCCAATCCGGCATTGCAGGCCCTGGAGGCGCAGGCGCGTGCCGCCGGTGAACGGGTTCCCCAGGCGGGCGCCTTGCCTGATCCCATGGTGAACTTCGGGGCCGCCAACCTGCCCATCGACGGCTTCGATCTCACCCAGACCCCCATGACTCAGCTCCAGGTGGGTGTTTCGCAACGGTTGCCTTTTCCGGGGAAGCTGGCCCTGCGCGAGCGCATTGCCCACCACCGGGCCGAGGCCGTCGCGCGGCAAGTGGATGCCCAGCGTTTGGAACTGCGCGCGCAGGTGATCCGTGCCTGGTGGGCGGTGTTCGCCACCGATCGGGCCCTGGAAGCGATCCGTCGCAGTGAGGACCTGGTCGCCCGTCTCATCGAGGTGGCCCGTACTCGTTATCAAGTGGGGAAAGGTACGCAAGGGGACGTGCTCCTGGCGCAACTGGAACGGGAGCGCCTCGCTGACCGGCGCCTGGCCCTCGTCGCTCGCCGCGGCGCCCAAGCCTCGGAATTGCTCCGTCTCATGGCCGAGGAGGGGGAGACGGTGGCCCTGCCCGACGCTGCCCCGCCTCTGCCCGATCCCCAGACCCTGACGCTGCCCGCGCTCATGCACACGGCCCAGGTCCACAATCCGCAACTGGCGGCGGCCCGGGCGCGGGTACAGGCGGCCGAAGCGCGTGTCGATTTGGCGAAGAAGGACTACCGTCCCGATTTCACCGCTTCCGCCGCCTACGGTTGGCGCGACGATCGCACCGATCTCTACAGCCTGCGTCTGGGAGTGAGCCTGCCCATCTACACCGACCGCAAGCAGGATCCGCAACTGGCCGAGGCCCGTGCCCGCCTGGCGATGGAAAAAGCGCGCCTGGCCGATCTGGAGGACCGCATCCGTGCCCGCCTCCAGGCCGCCCTGGCCGATTACCGCAGCGCCCACGCCCAGGTGACCCTGTACCGCGACCGCATTCTGCCCCAGGCCCAGCAGACGGTGGAGAGCACCCTCTCCAGCTACCAGGTGGGGAAGGCGGGATTCACCAACGTCATCCGAGCCGAGGTCACCCTCGACGAATACGACAGCCGGCGCTGGCAGGCCTATGGTGACGCCTGGCAGACCCTGGCCGCCATCGAAGCGCAAATTGGAAAGGAGCTGAATCATGAACGTCCGTAACGCGACCGCCCTCGCCGTGGCCCTGACGGTGGGCGCCGCCGGCGGTTGGTGGCTGGCCCGTTCCGGCGGAGAGGAGCCATCACCCACTGCCAGCGCCGATGGCGGTGAGCGCAAGATCCTCTATTACCGCAATCCCATGAACCCGGCCATCACCTCGCCGGTGCCGGCGAAGGACGAGATGGGCATGGATTACATCCCCGTCTATGCCGACGAGGCCGAGCCCGAGAAGAAAGAGCGCAAGATCCTCTATTACCGCAATCCCATGAACCCGGCCATCACCTCACCGGTGCCGGCGAAGGACGAGATGGGCATGGATTACATCCCCGTCTATGCCGACGAGGAAAACGGCGCCGACGAACCGGCGGGTACGGTGAAGATCGATCCGGTGGTGGTGCAGAGCATCGGCGTGCGGGTGGCCAAGGTGGAGCGGCGCGACCTGGCCCATACCCTCACCGCTTTGGGCAAGGTGGATCTGGACGAGCGCCATCTGGCGCGTCTGCATCCCAAGACTTCCGGCTGGATCGAGCGGCTGCGCATCGACGAGACCGGCACCCAAGTCGAGCGCGATGAGATTCTCCTGTCTTTGTATTCCCCTGAATTGGTGGCGGCGGAGCGGGAATTCCTCGTCGCCCTGGCCAATTGGGAGTCCCTGGGCGAGAACGCCCCACAGGAGAGTCGGCGCACCGCTCGCGCCCTCCTGGACAGCGCCCGCGAAAGGCTGGAGCTGCTGGACGTACCTCCCCATCAGATCAAGGAGCTGGAGCGCACGCGCAAGATCATGCGCAGCCTCCACATCCATTCCCCTTTTACCGGCACGGTGATGCACATCGGCGCCCGCGAAGGGCAGTACGTCACTCCCAAGGACGAGCTCTACCTCATCGCCGACCTTTCCCGTGTGTGGGTGTACGTGGACGTGTACGAGGACGAGCTGCCCTGGGTGAAGGTGGGCGACCCCGCCGAGATGCGTGTGCGCGCCGTGCCTGGGCGCGTATTCCAGGGCAAGGTGACCTTCATCTATCCCATGATGAACGAACGTTCGCGTACCAATCGTGTGCGTCTGGAATTCGACAACCGCGAGGGCTTGCTCAAACCGGGCCTGTTCGCCGACGTGCGCCTGCAGGCCGGGGCGCGTGAGGGTGTACTGGTGATCCCCATCGAAGCGGTGGTGCGCTCCGGCGAGCGTGAACAGGTGTTCGTGGTGCGTGCCCCCGGCAAGTTCGAACCCCGTGAGGTGCGCCTGGGAGTCGAATCGGAAGGCTGGGTGGAGGTCCTGGAGGGCCTCTCGGAGGGCGAGGAAATCGTCACTTCGGCTCAGTTCCTCATCGATTCCGAATCCAAGCTCAAGGAGGCCACCGCCAAGATGTTGGAGGCCATGAAGGCCGAGCAGGTCGGTGGTCACGAAGGCATGGACATGGAAGACATGTCGATGGACGACATGGACATGTCGGACATGCGCCTGGACGACCAGCCCGCGGGTGAGGCACCATGATTGAACGCATCATCCAGGCCTCCCTCAAGGACAAGTTCCAGGTCCTGCTCTTCACTGTCCTCATCACTGCCGTGGGCATCTGGGCGGTGAAAAACACCCCCCTGGACGCCATTCCCGACCTTTCCGACGTACAGGTGATCGTTTTCACCGAGTACCCGGGGCAAGCGCCGCAGGTGGTGGAGGACCAGGTCACATACCCCCTCACCACCGCCATGCTGGCGGTGCCGGGTTCCAAGGTGGTGCGCGGCTATTCCTTCTTCGGTTACTCCTTCGTGTACATCCTCTTCGAGGACGGCACCGATCTCTACTGGGCCCGCTCGCGGGTGTTGGAGTACCTCAACTACGCCGCCAAGCGCCTGCCGCCCGGCGTCACCCCCACCCTCGGGCCGGACGCCACTGGCGTCGGCTGGATCTACGAGTACGCCTTGGTGGACAGGAGTGGTCGCCACGATCTGGCGCAACTGCGCTCCATCCAGGACTGGTACCTGCGTTATCCCTTGCAGACCGTGCCCGGGGTCGCGGAAGTGGCCTCCATCGGCGGTTACGTCAAGCAGTACCAGGTGGAAGTGGATCCCAACGCCCTGGCCGCCTACGGTATCTCCCTGGCGCAGGTGCGGCGTGCCATCCAGCGCTCCAACCAGGACGTGGGCGGGCGCCTCATCGAGATGGCCGAGACGGAGTACATGGTGCGTGGCCTGGGCTACATCCGCTCGGTGGAAGATTTGGAATCCATCCCCGTGGGGGTGGACCCCGAGGATGGGGTACCCATCCGCCTGAAGGACGTGGCCCACATCCACCTGGGGCCGGAGCTGCGCCGTGGCCTGGCCGAATTGAACGGCGAAGGCGAAGTGGTGGGGGGCGTGGTCATCATGCGCTGGGGCGAGAATGCCCTGGCCACCATCGAACGGGTGCGCGAGAAGCTGGAGGAACTCAAGGTCGGTCTGCCCGAAGGGGTGGAGATCGTCCCCGTTTACGACCGCGGCGAGCTCATCGAGCGGGCGGTGGACAACCTCAAGAAAAAACTCATCGAGGAATCCATCGTCGTTTCCATCATCTGCGTCCTGTTCCTGCTCCATGCCCGTTCCGCCCTGGTGGCCATCCTCACCCTGCCCATCGGCATTCTCATCGCCTTCATCATCATGCGTCTGCAAGGGCTGAACGCCAACATCATGTCCCTGGGCGGCATTGCCATCGCCATCGGCGCCATGATCGACGGCGCCATCGTCATGATCGAGAACGCCCACAAACGTCTGGAGCACGCCGAGCGGGCGAAGGGCGCCCCCCTCACCAACGCCGAGCGCTGGCGCACCGTCGGCGCCGCCGCCAAGGAAGTGGGGCCGGCGTTGTTCTTTTCCCTGCTCATCATCACCGTCTCCTTCCTGCCGGTGTTCACCCTCCAGGCCCAGGAAGGGCGTCTGTTCGCCCCCTTGGCCTTCACCAAGACCTATGCCATGGCCGGGGCGGCGATCCTCGCCATCACCCTGGTGCCGGTGCTCATGGGCTATTTCATCCGCGGCAAGATCCTCCCGGAGAAGAAGAATCCGGTGAACCGCCTCCTGCACGCGGTGCACGCCCCCGTACTGCAAGCGGCCATCCGCTGGCGCTGGCCGGTGCTGGCCCTGGCCCTTGGGCTCCTGGCGACCACCTGGGTCCCGGTGAGCAAGCTGGGTTCGGAGTTCATGCCACCCCTGGACGAGGGCGACATCCTCTACATGCCCACCACCTATCCGGGCATTTCCATCACCAAGGCCAAGGAGCTGTTGCAACAGACGGACAAGATCCTCGCCAGCTTCCCCGAGGTGGAGTCGGTATTCGGCAAGGTGGGGCGGGCGGAGACGGCCACCGATCCGGCGCCCCTGTCCATGATCGAGACCACCATCCGCTTGAAGCCGCGTGAGGAATGGCCCGACCCCAGCAAGACCACGCGCGAGCTCATGGACGAGATGGACAAGGCGATCCAGTTCCCGGGGGTGGCCAACGCCTGGACGATGCCCATCAAGACGCGCATCGACATGCTCTCCACTGGCATCAAGACGCCCGTCGGCATCAAGGTGAGCGGACCGGACCTGGAAGTGCTGGAGCAGATCGCCTCCGATATTGAACAGGTCCTCAAGACCCTGCCCGACACCCTTTCCGCCTTCGGTGACAAGGCCGCCGGTGGTTACTACCTGGATTTCCACATCGACCGCGAACAGGCGGCCCGCTATGGGCTCACCGTGGGCGACGTGGCGGAGGTGATCCAGTCAGCCATCGGCGGCATGAACGTCACCTGGACCATCGAAGGCCTGGAACGCTATCCGGTGAACCTGCGCTATCCGCGCGAGCTGCGTGACAACCTAGCTGCCTTGCGCAGGGTGCTCGTCCCCACCCCCTCGGGGGCGCAGATCCCCTTGTCGCTGGTGGCCGAGCTGGAACTCAGGCGCGGTCCGCCGGCCATCAAGAGCGAGGACGCCCGCCCCAACGCCTGGGTATACGTGGACATCCAGGGGGACGACATCGGTGGCTACGTGGCACGCGCCAAGGAGCTCGTCGCCAAGGAAGTGCGCATCCCCCCCGGTTACACCCTCCAGTGGTCGGGGCAGTTCGAGTACATGGAGCGCGCAGCCGAACGCCTGCGCTTGGTGGTGCCGGCGACCTTGCTGATCATCTTCCTGCTCCTGTACCTCAATTTCCGCAACGTCAGCGAGCCCTTGGTGGTGATGTTGTCCATCCCCTTCTCCCTGGTGGGTGGTTTCTGGCTGGTGTACTGGTTGGACTTCAATCTCTCGGTGGCGGTGGCGGTGGGTTTCATCGCCCTCGCCGGGGTGGCGGCAGAGATCGGCGTACTGGTCCTCACCTTCATCGACCACGAAGTGGAGCGGCGGCGTGAAGAACATGCCGCCCGCCACCTGCCGCCCGAATTGGCCGAAGAGTTGAAACAGGCGGAAGACTTCCTCGATCGGGAGGAAAAGCTGCGTGCCGAGCGCCGTGCGGCGCCCTTGCTGGTCCTTCCCAAAGAGGACATCTGGGCGGCGGTGCACGCCGGTACCTACGAACGTGTGCGGCCCATCGTCATGACCGCCACCGCCATCATCACCGGCTTGCTGCCCATCTTTTGGGGCGAAGGCACCGGCTCGGAAGTGATGGAGCGCATCGCCGCACCCATGGTCGGCGGCATGGTCAGCGTCACGTTGCTGTCCCTGCTCGTCCTGCCCCTCATCTATGGCCTGGTGCTCCAGGCCAAGGAGGCGTTGCGCGCGCGGCGCATCGCCACGGAGAGACCATCCACCTAAACGACGAAAGAGGAGTTTCCATGAAAAAACGTCTTTTCTCTGTCCTGCTGACCACTTTTCTCGCCGTCCCCGCCTTCGCCGGTGAAGGGCACGGTCACGACGACCACGCTGGCCACGACGGGAACATGTCCATGGGGAAGATGGGCGGCGACATGTTCCTGAAAAAAAGCACCATCGACGGTTATCAGGTGAGTTTTCACGTCATGCCGGCGCAAAAGGGCATGGAGCACGGCGGCAGCCACAACTTCATGTTCAAAATCGAACGGGACGGACGAGTGGTCACCGACGCCAAGGTCAATTCCAAGGTCATCCATCCCAACGGCGCGAGCGAGACGAAGATGATGATGCGCATGGGCGACTGGTACATGGCCGGTTACGACCTTGGGCATGATGGAAAACATCAGCTCCTGGTGCTGTTCAAGACCGCCGAAGGTAAGAAACACCGAGGCGGGGTGTATTACCCTTGAAGGATGAAATTCACATTTTTTATACGAAAGAACCCGGAGGGCGACAGCCTCCGGGTTTTTTCTTGACTTGTGCCCAAAGACCCAGGTCTAGACTCAATCAGAAGGTTTTTTCGACTGCAACGAGGACCGAGGAGGTGAGGGATGGACAAGGGACGTATCCTGATCGAAGGGGCGCTGCTCCTTGCTCTCGCCGGCGGCGTGGCCCAGGCGCAAATGATGGATGG
>WFVN01000098.1 GCA_015491615.1 Gammaproteobacteria bacterium | reverse complement strand
TTCTGGCAATGGATCGCCATGGGTGTCGCCGGGGGGTCGGGATTGCTGGGTTGGGGGGTGGTCCTGCGGCTGTTGCGCCACCCACTCTATGGGGAAGCGGCACAAGCCATGCTGCGTCTCAAGCCTGGGGCGCGAGGCTGAGGGGAAAGACATGGAAGCGGCAGACATCAGCGTCGTCATACCCGCCTACAACCAGGCCGAGCGCTTGCCGGATGCCGTGCGCAGCGTGCAGGCACAGACCCTTGCGCCGCGGGAGATCATCGTCGTGGACGACGGCTCCCGCGACGACACCGCCGCCGTGGCGCGCGACTTGGGCGTACACGTCATATCCCAAGACAACCAAGGGCCGCAGATCGCACGGAACACCGGGATCCGAGCGGCCAAGGGACGCTGGATCGCCCTGCTCGATTCCGACGACCTCTGGGAGACGGACAAGCTGGAACGGCAGTGGGCGGCGATCCAGGCCTGTCCCGAGGCCGCCTTGGTGGCCTGCGACTATCGCCAGATCACCGATGGGGGGCAGATCGTCCATCCGTCGTTCCTGTCCCAACCCGGTCGTTACGAGCGGGTGGAAAAGCGTCCCATCGGAGCAGGCATGAGCCGCATCGACGCGGCGGGGGACAATTTCCTGCGCGGTGGCTATTTCCTCATTCCATCGGCGACGCTGTTCGTACGGGAAACCGCTTTGGAAGTGGGGTTGTTCGACGAGCACCTACATTATGCGGAGGATCTCGAATTCTTCCTCCGTATCCTTTCGCGCGGGCCGTTGGTGATGGTGGAGACCGTCCTCCTCAATTACCGGGTACATGACGCCAACATCTCCAACGATCGTCTCAAGATGGCGCTGGGGGGGCTGGCCGCGGGGGATCGCATTCTCGCTGCCCCGCGGCGTTATGCCGAAGGGGCGGACCGTTACGCCCGTTTCTTGCAGCGACGAGATTTGCAGGTGGCGTTGCGCGAACTGTTGGCGCACGGGCGTTTCGCCGAGGCCCGCGCCCTGGGGCGTCGCCATCTGCGCCGTGCGTACAGTGGACGTGCCCTCGCCGTCTGGTGCGCCGCCCTTGCCGGTCCGGGCATCTTCAATGCTCTGCTGGCGCTCAAACGGAGGCTGGGCGATGCGTAGCCTGCTCGTCACCATCGTCGTCTTCGGCCTGCTACCGGCCGTTTTGCTACGGCCCCATCTGGGGGTGTATCTCTGGTCCTGGCTGGGTTACATGAACCCCCATCGCTTGACATGGGGTTTCGCCTACGATTTTCCCTTCGCCCAGCTCACCGCCCTCGCCACCATTGCGGGGCTGTTTTTCGGCAAAGATCCCAAGCAGATCCCGCAGAGCCCCCTGGTGGGCCTGTGGGCCCTGTTCTTGCTGTGGCTGTGCATCGCCACCGCTTTCGCCTTCGATCCGGCCTATTCCTTCAACAACGGCCTCGTCGGCACCTTGAAGATCCAGCTCATGGTGCTCATCACCTTCCTTCTCATCACCGATCGGCGAAAATTGCACATCCTGGTGTGGGTGGTGGCCCTTTCCATCGGTTTCTTCGGCATCAAAGGTGGTGTGTTCGCCTTGGCGACCGGTCTCAATTATCGGGTCTGGGGGCCACCGGGCTCTTTCATCGCCGGAAACAACGAGCTGGCCCTGGCCCTGATCATGGTGCTGCCCCTCTTTCGTTATCTGCAATTGAATACGGACCACAAATGGGTGAAACGGGGGTTGTCGGTGGCGATGTTGTTGATCGTGGCCTCTATCATCGCCAGCTACTCTCGCGGCGCCTTCCTCGCTGCCTCGGCGATGGCGTTCATGTTGTGGCTCAAGAGCCGTAGGAAGCTGCCCATCGTCCTGGCCACCGCCGTCATCGTCGGCGTGGGTATCAATTTCGTACCCGACAAATGGTTCGATCGCATGTCCACCATTGAGACCTACGAGGAGGACGCTTCGGCCCTGGGGCGCATCAATGCTTGGATGTTCGCTTGGAACCTGGCCCTGGATCGACCCCTCACCGGTGGTGGCTTCAATACTTTCACGCCGGAGTTGTTCTGGAAATATGCCCCCGAGCCCACCAGGTTCCATGATTCCCACAGCATCTATTTCGAGATCCTGGCGGAACAAGGCTTCGTGGGCTTGTTCCTGTTCCTGACCTTGTGGGGGACGACCTACTTCATTTGCGGCGGCATTGTGCGGCGTTGCAAAAAGCGAGAAGACCTCTATTGGGCGCGGGATCTGGCTGCCATGTTACAGGTGAGCATCGTCGGCTATGCCGTCGGCGGTGCTTTCCTGGGGCTCGCCTATTTCGACCTGCCCTATCATATCCTGGCCATGACGGCGGTACTCCACCATCTGGTCAAGCAGGCGGGGGCCTACGATGCCGAACCCCTGCGCTCGCAAGGGGGAGGCTCCCCCCGTCCCCGCCCTGCCGGAAAGAGGGTGGAATGAAGACCCTGTGGCGTTATGGCTTGGAGCGCTTTGCTCCCGGCGGTGAGGAGGGGCGCTTGGCCGTGCTGCTCTATCACCGCGTGCTCGAGCGCCCGGACCCCCTGCGTCCCGACGAGCCGGATCTCGCCCGTTTCACTTGGCAGATGGAAACCCTGGCGCGCCTGTGCAACGTCCTGCCCCTGGGCGAGGCAGTGCAGCGGTTGCGGTCGGGCACCCTGCCGCCCCGGGCGGTGGCCGTCACCTTCGACGACGGCTATGCTGACAACCTCACCGTCGCCTTGCCCGTGTTGCAGCGCTTCGGGTTGCCCGCCACCGTCTTCGTGGCGAGCGGTTTCCTGGACGGCGGCATCATGTGGAACGACCTTGTCCTGGAAGCCTTCGCACGCGCGCGCCCCGGCCGGGTGGATCTGAGTCCGCTGGGGCTGGGCGAGGTGGAAGTGGCGGACGTCGCCGTCCGCCGAAACACGGCGCAGCGGGTGTTGCGGACCCTCAAATACCTACCCATGACGACACGCTTGGAGAAGGCCCGCGCCCTGGCCGAGCACTTGGGGGCCGAGCTTCCCGGCGATCTCATGCTCACCACCGAGCAGTTGCGGACTTTGGCACAAGCTGGCATCGAGATCGGTGCCCACACCGCTCATCATCCCATCCTCGCGGTCTTGGAAGAGAACGCCGCGCGGACGGAGATCGTCGAAGGGCGCGAGGCCCTGGAAGAGCGCCTCGAGCGACCAGTGACCCTGTTCGCCTATCCCAACGGCCGCCCTGGGCAAGATTACACGCCGGCGCATGTTAGAATGGTTCGTGAAATGGACTTTCAGGCCGCTTTCACCACCCATTGGGCGGTCAACGCCAAGGACAGCGACCCCTTCCAATTGGCTCGGGTCCATGTCTGGGATCGCACCCCTGTCCGCTTCACCCTGCGTTTGGCGCACGCCTTTCGGCGTGGTCCCGAGGGCGTCCCTAAAGCCACCGGATCGGACCGATCATGAACATACAACCGGAAGTCTCCGTCATCATCCCCGCATACAACCGCGAGGCCTTCATCGGCGAGGCCATCGACTCCGTTCTCGCCCAGGAGGGTGTGAGCACGGAAATCATCCTCGTGGACGGCGCCTCCAGCGACGGAACGGTGTCCGTCGCGCGTCGCCATGCTCCCGATATCCGTATCATCTCCGAGCCGGACCGCGGCGTCGCGGATGCACGCAACAAAGGGATCGCCATCGCTCGTGCACCGTGGATCGCCTTTCTCGACGCGGACGACATCTGGAAACCGGAAAAATTGCGCCTGCAGCTGGAGATCGCCCGCTGTGAGCCGGACGTGGAGTTCGTCTTCTGCGACGCATGGCAGTATCGTGGCGAGGAAATCATCCTCGACTCTTTCCTGAAGACACGTTCCGGTTTCGATGCCCTCCCCAAGCACGCGGTGGCCGAGGACGGCTACGTCTTCGAAACCGACATGGCAGTGGAGATCATGAAGGTGAACTATGTGGTCACCACCTCCACCGCCATGGTACGTACCGAGGCGGCGCGGGAAGTGGGCGGCTTCGACCCCACTCTCAAAGTGTGCGAGGACTACGAATTCTGGCTGCGGGTGGTGAAGGGGCGAAAAGCCGGCGTGGTGAAGCGTCCCCTGGTGGGCTATCGCCACCATGGCAACAGTCTTTCGGACGATCGCCACGCCATGGCCTACGGGCGTATCGAAGTGGCCGATCGGGTGGCCGCCGACCCCCGCCCCTATCCCGAGGGCGCCGAGGCGTTCTTTCGCGAGGAACGTTGGCGACGCCAAGTCCAACTGGGTCGCATGGCCCTCCATGACGGCAATCTGGTCGAGGCACGTCGTTTCCTCGCCGAGAGTCTGGCCCACCGCAAGACCAAGGAAAACGTCGCCCTCTACTTGGGGACCCTGGGGGGGCCCGTGGTCGCGGGTCTCGCCGTGAAGCTCAAGCGAGCCTTAGGGGTGAAGCTGGATTGAGCGGAGTGACCGAGCGCGTTGGCTGCCCCTTCTTTTCCCAGGCGCAATGGTTCGCCGCTTGGCTGGCCGCGTTTGCCGAGGGAGAAGTGGTGGAAGCGCGGATACAGGGGGTCGCTTTGCCCTTTTTGGTGCGATCGCAGAGGCGTTTCGGGTGGTCGTTCACGACGTTGCAAGCGCCGGTCAACGACCACAGCCCTTGTCTGCGCTTGCCCTGTGTGCCCGGAATGGATGGCACGGCTCTGGACGTCGCCCTGCGGGATCTTCACCGGCGTCATTCCTTTGCCTGGATCGAACTTCCCCTCATGGAAGCGGATGCGCCGGAGGCCGTTCACCTTCGAGAACTCGCTCGCCGAGGTTGGCCGGTCGTGGAAGAGTCCCATCCCTGCACCGCTCTGGCGGACCTTTCCCAGGGCTGGGAGACATATCACAGTGCCCTTTCGAAAAAGTTACGTGCCAATACCAATCGGGCGGAGAACGGCTTGCGTCGTTTGGGCGATGTGTCTTTCAGCACGATCATGGGTAAGAAAGACTGGCGCGCCGTGTGGGATGAATTTCTCCGCCTGGAGGCGGCCGGATGGAAAGGCCGGGCCGGTGGCGCCATCGTCGCTCGCGGGGAGACGGAGGCGTTCTACCGCCGCGTTCTTGCCGAGGCAGCGCGCCAGGGCCGGCTGCGGCTTTATGCTTTGCGCTTGAACGGGCGGCTCATCGGCGCCAACCTGGTTATGCTGGACGGGAGTACCGCCTATGGCTGGAAGACCGCTTACGCCCCCGATCTGGCCAAATTTAGCCCTGGAAACGTACTGCAACGTCATGTCACCCGGGCCTTGGCCGAAGAAGATGGAATTCGCACATTGGACATGCTCGATCCGGTCACCGAGTGGAAGCGCCGCTGGGCCACCACCATCCGCCCTCGCTGTCACCTGCGGTTGTTTTCCCCGGACTGGAAGGGATGGTTGCTGTGGCGTATCGCCCGGCGTCGGGTCGAAATGGAGGTGAGGAAAGAGGGGTCCCCATGAAAAGCATGCGACTGGCCATTTTTCTGACCTGCCTGTTATGGCAGGCGACGGGTGCTGCGGGGAGTCTGGACCCGGAGAGTTACTACGGGAACTACAATCCCGAGCACCTTTCCGCTGTCGAGCGCCATCACTTGCAAAAAGCGCGTGACAAAGCCCACTGGGAGAACCCAGCCTATGCATGGAACGACGTGGATTTCATCCTGCGTCATTTCCCCAACCACCCCGAGGCCCTCATGCTGGTCATCAACGCTTCCTTGCGCAATAACGACCGTGCCAAGGGCGAGGAATTCATGCGTCGTGCAGTGAGTTTCGATCTCAAACCAGCCGAACCGTGGATCATCTACGGCATCTTTCTTCATCGTTGGGGAGATTACATCGGTGCGGTGGAAAAATATCAGGAAGCCCTCAAGCGTAATCCCGACCACCCCGAAGCGTGGTACAACCTGGGGTTGGCCCATTTCGCCCTGAAGCAATACGACAAGGCCGAGGAGGCGGCTCGCAAGGCCTATGCCCTGGGTTATCCCTTGCCCGGGCTGCGTGAGAAGCTCCGGCGGGTGGGTCATTGGGACGGTTCCCAGCCTCAATGAGTGGCGCAGGGCGACTGCGGTACTTGGACGAGGCCGGGGCGCGACGGGCGTTTGCCCATGTGGATATGCAAGGAAACGATCCTTACGCCCTGTTTCGTTCGCCCGCCTGGTTCGCGGCAGTGGAAGCCTGGTTGCGCGCGCAGGGGAGGGAAGTCGTGTACTGGCAGGCCGAAGGGGCTTCCGCCGCCGTTCTCCCACTGGTTGAAGAGCGGTGCCATTGGCACGTTTTGCCTTATTCCTCGTGGTGTTTCGCCACCGTTCCCGATACCCAGTTCGCTGATGCGCCTTTGGATGCAGAGGCTGCCGTTCGTCTGGCGGAAGCCTTGATGGAAACCCCCGGTTGGGACGTTTTGCAACTCGACCATCTGCCGGAGGCGGGGTGTCTGCACCGCCACCTCGTGCCCGCGTTGGAGACCCTGGGGTTGGTATCCACCCGGGAGGCGAGCGACGGCAATGCCTGGGTGGATCTCTCCCAGGGTTGGGAATCCTATTACGCCACCCGTAGCCGCCGCCTCAAGAAGGGCAACAACCACATCCGCAACCGCCTGGAGCGTGCCTTCGAACGGGTCGAGGTACATCGCTGGGAAGGGGGGGGCGATCTTGAAGCCATGTTCCAACGCTTGGTGCACTTGTCGGCGGCGAGCTGGAAACGGGAAACCGGCCTGACCTTCGACCGCCCCGCGCCACAGGCCTTCCTGCGCGCTCTGTTCGAACACTTCCTGCCGCGCGGCGAACTGGTGGTCTGGTGGTTGGCCCTGGACGGGGAACCCGCGGCGGCGGAATTGCAACTGCGGCGCGGTGGTCACGTCTATGCCTTGCGGGCCGATTACGATCCCCGTTTCGAGCCTTATTCGCCGGGCACTTACCTGTTCTGGTGCCTGCTGCAGGCGCTTCTGGAAGAAAGGCTCGACGGCCGCTACTGGATGGGACCGGGGGAGAATCCCTACAAGACCCGTTGGTTGCAAGGGCGGGAAATCCTGCAAAGATACCGGTTTTATCGGCGTTCGCTGCGGGGACGGTTGTTGTACACCATGGAAGGACGTCTCAAACCCTGGTTGAAAGCACGGATGAGGCACAGCGACGACGGAGAGACGAGGTGATCGATCTTTGGGGACGCATGGGGGGCGCGGAGGACCACCCCCCGGAATCCGGTCAGGTGTTCGGCGATGGGCGCACCGGTTGGGTGTGCATTGACGACCCACAGGGGCGATGGTTTCACGCCGAGATGGGCGGGCGCTGGGTGTTGCTCCGGGGCTGGCCCCGCTGGGCCGGGCAGAGCGATCGACCGGCCCAGGCCCTGCTGGAGGCCTGGGGAGGACGAAAAGAGGCCGCCCTGGAAGATCTGTACGGACAGTTCTTGGGGGTCCTGTTCGACTCAGAGGCGGGCGGGGTGGTGTTCGTCGATCGCCTCGCCAGTTGGCCTCTCTATTATGCCCGCCGGGCCGACGGCGCCCTGTTGTTCGCCACCCGCATGGCGCGCTTGGCCGAGATGGGGTTCGAGCTGTCCCTCGACCCCCAGGGCCTCTACGACTACCTCTATTTCCATACCGTGCCCGCCCCGAAGACCATCCACTGGGGCGTGTTCAGCCTACGTCCCGGGCGCTTCGTCACCCCGCGGAGCGAAGCCGAGGGGCGCTATTGGCGGTTGCATTACGAAGAAGACGCCTCGACGCCCTTCGAGCGCCTGCGCGATGAGTTGCTGGAACTGGTAAAGCGGGGAGTGGCCCGCCAGGCGGAAGGGGCGGTGGGGGCCTTCCTCTCCGGTGGCACCGACAGCTCCACCGTCACCGGCATGCTCGGCCGCGTGCGGGGTGAGGCGCCGGATACCTATTCCATTGGTTTCGATGAACCCGGTTACGACGAGCTGGACTACGCCCGGGTGGCCGGACGCCATTTCGGGGCCCGCATGCATGAATACAAGGTCACGCCGGAGGACATCGTCAACGCCATCCCCCTCATCGCCCGCAGCTACGATCAACCCTTCGGCAACTCCTCCGCCGTGCCCACCTATTTCTGCGCGCGTCTGGCGCGGGAAGACGGCAAGACCCGCCTGTTGGCGGGCGACGGGGGGGACGAGCTGTTCGCCGGCAACGCCCGCTACGCCAAGCAGCTCTTGTTCGACCGTTACCGGCATCTGCCAGCGGTGCTGCGTAAGGGGCTTGTCGAGCCCCTGGTGGAGAGCCCTCTGGGAGGGCTGCCCGGCCTGGCCAAGCTACGATCCTACGTGCGCCAGGCGCGCATCCCCATGCCCGAACGCATGGAAACCTACAACCTCCTGGAACGCCTGGGTCCGGAGAACGTCCTGACGGCGGAATTTCTGTCCCAGATCGACCCTCACCACCCCTACCAAATATTGCGTCGGGCCTACGAGGATAGCGATGCCCGGACTCTCCTCAACCGCATGCTCACCCTGGACTACCAGATCACCTTAGCGGACAACGACCTGCAAAAGGTGGGGCGCATGTGCGCGGTGGCGGGCATCGAGGTCGCTTACCCGCTACTGGATGACGAGGTGGTGGAATTCGCGGGGCGCGTGCCGCCCGAGATGAAACTCAAGGACCAACAGTTGCGCTGGTTCTTCAAAGCGGCCCTGTCCGATTTTCTCCCCCGGCAGGTCATCGAGAAGAAGAAACACGGCTTCGGCCTGCCCTTCGGGCCCTGGATCCACCGTTACCCGCCGCTGGCTGAGCTGGTGGGGGACAGCCTTACCGATCTGGGGCGCCGCGGGATCGTGCGCCGGGACCTCATCCAGCGCCTGCAGAAGGACCTGCTGGGAGAGCATCCAAGTTATTACGGCACTCTGGTATGGGTGCTCATGATGTTGGAGCAGTGGTTTTCCTGCCGGGGTATTGACGGGTCAGTCGTTGCGCGGTGACGCATTGGCGGACTGTTCATCTGGCATTTAACATGGCGCCTGCTGAAATGACCGGAGGCCCGATGTGACCCGCCGTCGCCCGTCCTCGCTCCATGCCGCAATGTGCACGTGGTCACATTCGCCCACCCTACCCGTTCAAGAAAACAGACTTTTTCCATGGACTGAAGTCTCCACCGTCCGCAAGCCATCTGGTGAGACGGTACGGCGTTCAAGCTCTGGCTTGTTCTGCCGAAAGTAACGAAGTCCGAAGGAGGGCTTGCAATGAAAGTGAAACGGCTCGTTCGATCTCTGGGGTTGTCCCTTAGTGGGGCAACCCTCTCTTTTGCTGCCCTGGCAGGTACTCCGGTGGTGTCAGTGGGTTTCATCGACCAGGCCGGAGAGGAACAACGGCAAGTCCCGGTGACCTTCGGGCAAGTGTTCGTTCCCGG
>WFVN01000097.1 GCA_015491615.1 Gammaproteobacteria bacterium | reverse complement strand
CCGGGGTGCAGGGCGGGGTGGCGACTGCGATCAAAGATAAAGTTGCCCTCTTGGTGCGTCAATCCCAGCAGGGTTTCCACGTCGCCCTTGACGTGGAAGAAGTCGGCCGGGGTCTGGGGCAGGTCCCATTGTTCCGGCCAGACATCCCCCAGGGCGACGCCGCCGAGGCGCGGGACCTGCTGGATGCCCTGGTCCATTCTCGCAAAGCACAGGCCGGTCTCGAACAGGCGCACGCGCGTCTGCTGCCGGTTGAGATTGTGGCACAGGGCGCGCAGCAAGCCGGGCCAGAGGTTGGGGCGCATGACCGACATCTCGCTGGAGATGGGGTTGGCTAGGCGCAGCAGGTCGGTGTTGGGCTCCAGGAGACGGGCCTCGGTCTCGTCCACGAAGCTGTAGGTGATGGCTTCGTGGTAGCCCAGGTCCACCAGGGCGGCGCGTAGACGGTTCATGGTCAGGCGCCCCTCCGGGCGCGGGGCCATGTCCAGGCGCGCACGGGGCAGTTTCTCGGGCAGGCGGTGGTAGCCGTAGATGCGGCCGATCTCCTCGGTGAGGTCGGCCTCGATGGCGAGGTCGAAGCGGTGGCTGGGCGGGGTGGCCAGCCAGCCGTCGGGGCGCGGCTCCAGGGTCAGCCCCAAACGGGTGAGGATGTCTTCCACTGTGGCGTCGTCGATGGGCAGGCCGAGGAGGGCCTCGATGCGCTCCCGGCGCAGGTGGATGGGGGGACGGATGGGCAGGTGGGCCGCGTCCGCCACCTCGACGATGGGCCCCGGGCGTCCGCCGACGATCTCCAGGAGGAGGGCGGTGGCCCGTTCCATGGCCTGGTGGGGCAAGGCCGGGTCCACGCCGCGCTCGAAGCGGTAGGAGGAGTCGGTCTGCAGGCCCAGGCGGCGGGCGCGCCCGCGGATGGCGCCGGGGGCGAAGAAAGCGCTCTCCAGGACGATGTCGGTGGTGGCTTCGCCCACCCCCGATTCCGCGCCCCCCATGATACCGGCGAGGGCCAGGGGGCCGTTCTCGTCTGCGATGACCAGGAAGTCTTCGTCGAGGGTCACTTCGCGCCCGTCCAGGAGGGTGAGGCGTTCTTCGGGGTGGGCATGGCGCACTTGGATGGTCCCGTGTAGACGCGCGCGGTCGAAGGCGTGCATGGGCTGGCCCAACTCCAGGAGGACGTAGTTGGTGACGTCCACCACCGGGTGGATGGCGCGGATGCCGCCGCGGCGCAGGCGTTCCACCATCCACAGCGGGGTGCGGGCGGCAGGATCGATGCCGAGGAAGGCGCGGGCCAGGTAACGGGGGCAGGCGGCGGGGGCGCGCACGTCCACCGTTGGGCGTTCGTCGCAGGCGGGTTCCACCGGCGCCATGGCCGGCTCGCGCACCTCGCTGCGAAAGATCACCCCCACCTCGCGGGCGAGGCCGCGGATGCTCAGGCAGTCGCCGCGGTTGGGGGTGAGGTCGATGTCGATGACGCAATCGTCCAGGTCCAGGTAGCGGCGCAGGTCCTCGCCCACGGGGGCGTCCTCGGGCAGGACCATGAGGCCCTGGGCCTCCTCTGCCAGGCCCAGTTCCTTGGCCGAACACAGCATCCCCAGGGATTCCACCCCGCGCAGCTTGGCCTTCTTGATTCTCAGGCCGCCGGGGAGGCGGGCGCCCACCAGGGCGGTGGGGACGAGCAACCCGGGGGCGACGTTGGCGGCGCCGCAGACGATCTGCAAGGGCTCGCCCCGCCCCACGTCCACCCGGGTCACGCGCAGTTTGTCGGCGTCGGGGTGGGGCTCCACGCTCAGTACCCGGCCCACCACCACGTCGGAGAAGGGCGGGGCGGCGGTTTCCACCGTGTCCACTTCCAGGCCGGCCATGGTCAGGGCCTCGGTGAGGGCGGCGGTGTCCGCCTCGGGGTCGGTCCAGGTGCGCAACCAGTGCTCGCTGAATTTCATGGAGGGTCCTTAGCGTCAGAATTGGCGCAGGAAGCGCAGGTCGTTCTCGAACAGCATGCGCAGGTCATCGATGCCGTAGCGCAGCATGGCCAGGCGGTCCACGCCGAGGCCGAAGGCGAAGCCGGTGTAGCGCTCCGGGTCCACCTGCACGTTCTTCAGTACCTGGGGATGGACCATGCCGCAGCCGCCCACTTCCAGCCAGCCGCTCTGGCCGCAGATGCGGCAGCCCGAGCCGCCGCAGCCCACGCACTGGATGTCCACTTCGGCGGAGGGCTCGGTGAAAGGGAAGTAGGAGGGGCGGAAGCGCAGGGCCAGGTCGTCCACCTCGAAGAAGTGTTGGAAGAAGCGCTTCAGGGTGCCGCGCAGGTGCGCGAAGCTCACTCCTTCGTCCACCATCAGCCCCTCCACCTGGTGGAACATGGGGGTGTGGGTGAGATCGAAGTCGTGCCGATAGACGCGCCCGAAGGAGACGATGCGGAAGGGCGGGGCGCCGGCCTGCATGACGCGGATCTGCACCGAGGAAGTCTGGGTGCGCAGGAGGTGCTCGCCGTCGTCCAGGTAGAAGGTGTCCTGCATGGCCCGGGCGGGGTGGTCGGCGGGGATGTTGAGGGCCTCGAAGTTGTGGTACTCGTCTTCGATTTCAGGGCCCTCGGCGGCCTTGAAGCCCATCTGCGTGAACAGGGCCTCGATGCGTTCCCAGGTGCGTGTCACCGGGTGGCGGCTGCCCAGGGATTGGCGCCGCCCGGGGAGGGTGACGTCGATGCGCTCGGCGGCCAGGCGAGCCTCCAGGGCGGCGGCCTCCAACTCGGCCTTGCGTTCGGCGAGCGCCGCCTGCAGGCGCTGCTTGACGGCGTTGATGCGTTGCCCCTCCCGGCGGCGTTCGTCGGGGGAGAGGCCGCCCAAACCCTTGAGCAAGGCGGTCAGTTCGCCCTTCTTGCCCAAGTAACGCACGCGTACCGCGTCCAGCGCGCTCAGGTCCTCGGCCGCGGCCATGGCGGCGAGAGCGTCTCGTTCCAGTCGTTCCAGGTCACTCATGGATGGGGGTCCGTCTCAGCAATAAAAAAGGGAAAGATCGCTCTTTCCCTTCTTCCGTCCGTGCCCGCACCGGGTGCGGACGGACTCAGGCAGCTTCCAGACCGGCCTTGGCGCGCTCGGCCAGGGCAGCGAAGGCGGCCTTGTCGCGCACGGCGAGGTCGGCCAGGACCTTGCGGTCCACCTCCACGTTGGCCTTCTTCAGGCCGGCGATGAAGCGGCTGTAGGAGAGGCCGTTCTCGCGCGCGGCAGCGTTGATGCGCACGATCCACAGGGAGCGGAACTGGCGCTTGCGCTGGCGACGGTCGCGGTAGGCGTACTGGCCGGCCTTGGTGACCGCCTGCTTGGCGACACGGTAGACACGAGAGCGGGCGCCGTAGTAACCCTTGGCCTGTTTCAGGACTTTCTTGTGCCGGGCGCGGGCCTGGACACCTCGTTTCACTCTGGGCATGGCGGGATTCCTCTTGCTCGTTCGTTACGGATTCCGGCGGGGCCGGGATCGGTTGCGCTTATTTGTACGGCAGCATGCGGCGGACCAGGGGCAGGTCCACGGCGCTGACGTAGGCCGAGTTGCGTAGCTGGCGCTTGCGCTTGCTGGACTTCTTGGTCAGGATGTGCCGGCGGTGGGACTGGTTGCGCTTGAACTTCCCGCTCGCCGTGGCGCGGAACCGCTTGGCGGCGCCACGGTTGGTCTTGATCTTGGGCATTGCTCTCTACTCCGCATTGGCGGCCCGCAGGGGCCGGTTCATTTTTTCTTGGGGGCGAGGACCATCACCATCTGACGGCCTTCCATCTTGGGATACTGCTCCACCACGGCGATGTCGCTGAGGTCCTCCTCCACGCGCTTGAGAAGGTTGCGCCCCAGCTCCTGGTGGGCCATCTCCCGGCCCCGGAATCGGAGGGTGACCTTGGCCTTGTCGCCCTCGGTGAGGAAGCGAGTCAGGTTGCGCAGTTTGACCTGATAATCGCCTTCGTCGGTGCCTGGTCGGAATTTGATTTCCTTGACCTGCACCTGTTTTTGCTTACGCCGGGCCTGCTGGGCTTTCTTGCTCTCCTCAAAGAGGAACTTGCCATAGTCCATGATGCGGCAGACCGGAGGGTCGGCCTGGGGGGCGATCTCCACCAGATCCAGGCCGGCTTCGTCGGCGACTTTCAGCGCCTCTTCACGGCTGACGATGCCGATCTGGTCACCGTCGGGACCGATGAGCCGCACCCGGGGGGCGGTGATGTCTTCGTTGAGTTTCGTGTCCCGAAACTTGCCAGCAGGTTTGGCGATGGTTCATTCCTCCAATACAGAACGGCCGCGCGCCTCGGCTTCATCGGTGAGACGCCGGATGATCTCCGCCAGAGGGAGGGCACCCAGGTCCTCGCCGGCGAGGGTACGCACGGCCACGGTCTGGTTTTCCGTTTCGCGGTCCCCCACAACGAGCAGGTAAGGTACTCGTTGCAGAGTGTGCTCGCGGATTTTAAAGCCGATTTTTTCGTTTCTCAAGTCCGCTTCCGCCCGCAGACCGGCGTCGCGCAGGGCCTTTTCCACCGTGCGGGCGTAATCGGCCTGGCGGTCGGTGATGTTGAGGACCACCGCCTGCACCGGGGCGAGCCACAGGGGGAGCTTGCCTTCGTAGTGCTCCAGGAGGATGCCGATGAAGCGTTCCAGGGAGCCGAGGATGGCCCGGTGCAGCATTACCGGCGTGCGCTTGCCGCCGTCCTCGGCGACGTACTGGGCGCCTAGGCGCTGGGGCATGGAGAAGTCGAGCTGAATGGTGCCCAATTGCCACACGCGGTCCAGGCAGTCGCGCAGGGAGAATTCGATCTTGGGCCCGTAGAAGGCCCCTTCGCCGGGCTGTAGCTGCCATTCCAGGCCCTTTTCGTTCAGGCAGCGTTCCAGAGCCCGCTCGGCCTTGTCCCACAGGACCTCCTCGCCCACGCGCAGCTCCGGGCGGGTGGAGAGGGCGACGATGACGTCGTCGAAGCCGAAGTCCCGGTACACCCGGAAGACCAGGTCGATGAAGGCGGACACTTCCGATTCGATCTGGTCCTCGGTGCAGAAGATGTGGGCGTCGTCCTGGACGAAGTTGCGCACGCGCATGAGGCCGTGCAGGGTGCCGGAGGGCTCGTTGCGGTGGCAGGAGCCGAATTCGGCCAGGCGCAGGGGCAGGTCACGGTAGCTCTTCAGGCCCTGGTTGTACACCTGCACGTGGGCGGGGCAGTTCATGGGCTTGATGGCGTACACCCGGCTCTCGGACTCGGTGGTGAACATCATGTCCTTGAATTTCTCCCAGTGCCCCGACTTCTCCCACAGGCTGCGGTCGATGAGCTCCGGGGTGTGGATCTCCTGGTAGCCGTTCTCGCGCAGGAGCTGGCGGATGTAGTCCTGGATGGCCAGGTAGACGCGCCAGCCCTTGTCGTGCCAGAAGACCATGCCGGGGGCCTCCTCCTGGGTGTGGAAGAGGTCCATTTGTTTTCCCAGGCGACGGTGGTCGCGCTTCTCCGCCTCGGCCAGGCGGTGCAGGTATTCCTTGAGTTGCTTCTTGTTGGCCCAGGCGGTGCCGTAGATGCGCTGCAGCATGGGGTTCTTGGGGTCGCCGCGCCAGTAGGCCCCGGCTAGTTTCATGAGTTTAAAGGCCCTGAGCTTGCCGGTGGAGGGGACGTGGGGGCCGCGGCACAGGTCCACGAAGTCGCCCTGGCGGTAGAGGGAGATGGTCTCTTCTTCGGGGATGTCTTCGATGATGCGCGCCTTGAATTCCTCACCCAGTTCGCGGAAGAAACGGATGGCCTCGTCGCGGGGCATCTCCATGCGTTCGATGGGGATGTCGGCGGCGGCCAGTTCGGCCATCTTCTTCTCGATTTTTTCCAGGTCCTCGGGGGTGAAGGGGCGTTTGTAGTCGAAGTCGTAGTAGAAGCCGTTTTCGATCACCGGGCCGATGGTCACCTGCGCCTCAGGGAACAGCGACTTGACCGCCTGGGCGAGGAGGTGGGCGGTGGAATGGCGGATGATCTCCAGGCCCTCGGAATCGCGGTCGGTGACGATGGCTACGTCGGCGTCGTGATCCACCACGTGGGAGAGGTCCACCAGCTTGCCGTCCACCTTGCCGGCGAGGGCGGCGCGGGCCAACCCCGGACCGATGGATTCGGCGATCTCGCGTACCGTGACCGGATGGTCGAAGGATTTCTTCGTGCCGTCGGGCAGGGTGATGGTGGGCATGACGGTCCCCGTGGTCCTGGACGAAAAAAAGCACTGTGCGGGCACAGTGCTTTCGGATTTGGTAGGCGCGATTGGACTCGAACCAACGACCCCCACCATGTCAAGGTGGTGCTCTAACCATCTGAGCTACGCGCCTGAAGCAGGACGGATTCTATCCCAGCTCGGTGGTCCACTCAATAGCTTTTTGTCGCTGGCGATTCCCCATTCTCACGTTCGGCTCGGGTCGAAGAACGTTGTGTCAAAGGGGGGTTGGCGAGCCTTGCATTTGCTATAACGGAAGCGATGTGACGCTGATTCCCTGGCATCTTGAGCCCACGGATCAGGCCAGGCATCAGGCGGTGCTCTCGTCATCGCCGGTTTCGCTGTTTTCGTTTGATTACACATGATTACGCGCCGTCGATAGCGATGGTCTGGGAATAGGTGGACTCTCCGGCGTGCCAACAACTCAGAACCGCTCGCGATCGTCCGCTAAAAACTTATACTCCGAGGAGTCCGTGCGTGCACAAGCAGTTTCCTCGATGAAGACGGCATGTTGGCTGGCTTCTGCAAAAGTGGTGGCGTACCCAACCCCTCCACTATCAAACCAGTTTCAGTAGGGTACGCCACCTTCTCCACGTTGCTAGTCGAGCCTGGTCCCCTTATCCGGCTGCTCGTTGCCAATGATGGTACCGATTCAGTCGAGCTGTTTTCGACGTCTTCATGCCAAATGGATTACCTGAGCGCCTGTGTTTCAGCGCAAGTAGTGCCAAACCCAAACCCATCATCGCCCAAGCGGGCGGCTCAAGTACCGTGATCGTCGTCGTCACCTGTCGTACGGCCCATGCATTTAAAGGGTTGACCGACCACAAACCGGCGCTTTGCTCCCCGGTCTCGAATTTAAAGAAATAGGGTAGATCCACACAGCCGAAAAACCCACATGCCTGTCCCGAGTTGGTGGCGGTCCAGAACCAAGTGTTGTCCGGATCGATATTGAAAACACCGGTGTTAGTCAGGCTACCCGCCGTGTTGTTCAGAGCGCCATAAAATAAAGAGCCAAATTCCGTATCGGTACAGTCAAACCCCAAACACGCGTTTCCGTTGCTATCCAGCGCCGATGGCAGCCGCCAGTCGTCGTACCCTCCTATCGTTAATGAGTCTGCCCATGCTTTGGCTTCCTCCCAAGAGGTGGCTTGTTTCAATGTCGAATCCTGCAGCCACATCAAGCCGGTGCTGGTATCTGTTACTGTTCCATCGCCATTGTCAATCAATACAGCGTGAGCTGACCCCCATCCGAGTACAGCGAAAACAATTAATGCCATTGTAGCCCTGTGCATATTGGCAACCTCCTTTTGCTTATACTTCCCATGGTATTTTCTGCCTGCCGAAACCATACCAGAAGGGCAGGCTCGGGTTGTTTAACAAACTGCCAGGAAGCTGTCAAATGATTTGTTTTTGTCGTTTCAGAATCAAATAAACAGTCTTATAGCATGCAATAAGTCCGGTTTTATTTCATTATTGTGGTATCAGTAATACAGGTGTATGTGGAAAGTAGTGTTATGTATGTGTGGTTATTAGGGGGAATTTGAGTCGCTGTAATTTAGACCATCAATCAAGTCTGTGTGCCGCATGGTTTCTTGATATTTCTTTGGTAACCACCCTCTGTAGAGTCGATTATGAGATGCAATGACGTGCCTGTGTGATGGTCTATAAATTCAGTGTAATCTTAGACCCCTTCTAAAAAATATTGTATTTATTGGTAAGAAGTGGACTATATATGAAGCTGTGGGTTACAACAAAGTTTTTCTGGTCTGGTGGTGGGCGTGCCGGGTCCGGCGTACCCCCCGATAACCTCTCGAAAATCTGCCGGTGTCTCGGGATCGGTCGTGGCCCCTCCCAATTAGCAAGGGCGCTTTCCAGCGCGCAGGCCATAGTGAAGGTGGAGCTTTGCTCACGGACGAAGGGGTACTCCGCAGGGTGGAGGGGTTGTCCGCACGAGACCCGGCTGGAGCGCAATGACGTCGTCGGCGGGTTGGATGAGGTCCCTCGGCTATACTGTCGAGGCAATGAATGCGACTGTCGTCCCCCTACATTGGCGCCTGGGCGCCGGCCCGTTGTTCGCCACCGCCATCCACCACGCCCACGGCCTGCGTGCCGAGCTGCGGCCGTGGATGGCCCTGGGCGAATGCGAGCGGGCACGCGAGGAAGACCCCTACACCGACCACTGGGCGCGTCTCGCCCCCTCCTGGCTGTTGCCCGGCCGCTCCCGCTTCGAAGTGGACCTCAACCGCCCGCCCCGCGAGGCGGTGTACACCCACCCGGACATGGCCTGGGGGCAGCGGGTGTGGAACCGCCCCTTGCCCGCCGCCGCGGTGCGCCGTTCCCTGGCCCTGCACGCCCAGTTCTACGCCCGACTGAGGGACCTCCTGGAACGGCTCCTGGCGCGCCACGGCAAGGTCGTGGTGTTGGACCTGCACGCTTACAACCACCGTCGCGAAGGCCCTTGGGCGCCCCCCGCCGACCCGACCCAGAACCCGGAGATCAACGTCGGCACCGGCAGCCTGGACCGGGCGCGCTGGGCGCCGGTGGTGGAGCGCTTCATGGCCGACCTGCGCGACCACGGCCTGGGCGGGCGTCCCCTGGACGTGCGCGAGAACGTCAAATTCCGTGGCCGCTACCTGGCCCAGTGGGTCCATGCCCGCTTCCCTGGAGCCTGTGTGCTGGCGGTGGAATTCAAAAAGATCTTCATGGACGAATGGACCGGGATCGGCGATCCGCCCACCATCGACCAGCTCGGGTGCGCCCTGCGGGCCACCTTCTCCGGCCTCGTAGAGGCCCTGGAGGTGGTGCCGTGAACGACCCGCGCCTGCTGGAAGAAGTGCGCCAGGCCCTCGGCGCCGGTCGCACCCTCCACCGCCGCCTCCCCTGGGGGCGGTTGCACCTGGACCGTCCCCTGCCGTTCCTGTGCCTCTACCGGCGCCCGCCGGGCGGGGGGGACGAAGGCACCGAGCGTCTGCTCCTGGGGGAAGCTGCCTACCTCATCGTCGAGGCGCCCGAGGCTGAGCCCCTGGCGCGGGAGGTGGCGCGCACCGTGCTCGCCGCCGCCCGTGAACGTTTCGGTGCCGGCCTGCTCCTGGAGCTGTGGGCGGACGAGGCCGCCCACAGCTCCAGGAGC
>WFVN01000096.1 GCA_015491615.1 Gammaproteobacteria bacterium | reverse complement strand
GTGGGGCGGCGGGTGGACTGAAAAAAACTACCCTTCGGTTGTGGCGTGGTCTATGTTCGGGGAGGGCGATCCTGCCCCCGTCGCACGAGGAGGTGCGCCATGGAAGCCGCGACCATGTTGTTCTACGTCACCGTCACCGTCGGTGTTCTGTTGTTGATTGTGTCCATCTATTCCAACCTGCATCAGCGCTGAAGACCTTGCCCCGCCCCTCGGGCGGGGCTTTCCCCTCACATCCTACCCTACGACCGAGTGATCTGCTCAACAATAAATATATTTTGTATACACCTATTGACATAAGGTGTTCTATTGCCCTACCCTGAGTATGCCTACTTTTTATAGTAGGAAAATGGTTGTGGTCTTGGTGGACAAGGACGTTCCCATTCACTCGTGCGACAAACCCCAAATGACAATATGAGGAGGACCCCATGACGACCGGAGCCATGTTCTTGTTTGCCGTAGCAGCGCTGATTCTGGCTAGCGTGATCTACGAAGGCTTGATCAAAAGCTGAGTGCTCCCAGGGGCCGGTCGCACCTCCCCCCAGCGACCGGCCCTTCGTCTCTCCGATTCCTTTATCTCCCCCTCCCTCGCCTGGTGTCGACGTGCGGGGCATGCTAGGTTTAGCCGGCGCTAATGCACAACCAGGGAGGTATCTCATGTCTGCATATGGTTTTTCCACCCAGGTGCCCGGCTCCTTCGAGGAAGTAGTGGAGAAGACCACCGCCGCCCTCGCCGAGGAGGGCTTCGGTGTCCTCACCGACATCGACGTGGCCGCCACCCTGAAAAAGAAGCTCGGCGTGGAACGGCGCCCTTATCGAATCCTCGGTGCCTGCAACCCGCCCCTGGCCAATCAGGCCATCGAGGCGGAACCGGATATCGGTCTGCTTCTGCCTTGCAACGTGGTGGTACGTGAGGAAGAAGACGGTTCGGTGACCGTCCTGTTCATGGATCCCGAGGCCGTTCTGGGGCTGGTGGGGCGTGATGAGGTGAAGATCCTGGGGCACCAGGTGAAGGAAAAGCTCCTCCGGGTACGCGACGCTTTGGCCGGCTAAAGACCCGGCAAAAACTGTGTCAAAGAGGCGGGCTCTCATGCCGATGGGAGGGAAGAACCATCGGTATCGGAGTCTGCCATGGAACAATTCATTCTGATCGGGCCGAACGGGCGTGTTGCCATCCTCTCCCTTTTTGTCCTTCGGGGAGGGGAAGCATGAATCGACCCGTCTTCGACGATACGACCCTCCCCATGCTGGAGTCGTTGCTGGGGGAGGATTTCCTCAATGTCCTGGAGACTTTCCTCGACGATGCTCCGAGGCGTTTGGCGGTCCTGGAGCAGGCCCTCGCCGAAGGCGATCTGCCCGGCATGGAGCGTGCCGCCCATACCCTCAAGGGGGCGGCCTCCAATCTGGGAGCGGTGGAATTGACGGAGTGTTGCGCCGAGCTGGTGCGGGACTGCCGCTCCGGGGCGGCACCGCATGCCGAGGCCCAGGTGGCGGCCATTCGCGAGGCCCTGGCACGGGCCGAGGCAGCCCTGCGGGCGCGATTGGAGAAGGTTTGAAAGGAATTTGGCGCTCCCTAGGGGAATCGAACCCCTGTTTCCGCCGTGAGAGGGCGGCGTCCTAGGCCTCTAGACGAAGGGAGCGAGAAACCGGGAACATGGTCCAAGCAATTTAAGTTACAATTATATACCGGATTCTTCTTCGAAAATCGATAGCATTGACAGAAAACGCACCAGTCGTCGATCGGGAAGCGCGACCTCGTATCGTTCCCCGTGCCGAGCACCCCATTTCCCGCAGTCTCATCAGCAAGAACGCGGTGCGGGTTCTCTATCGCTTGCGCAAAGCGGGTTACCAGGCCCTGCTCGTGGGAGGCGGTGTGCGCGACCTGCTCCTCGGGCGTGAGCCCAAGGACTTCGACGTGGCCACCGACGCCCGCCCTGAGGAGGTGCGCGCCCTGTTCCGCAACGCGCGCATCATCGGTCGCCGGTTCCGTTTGGTGCACGTCCATTTCCAGGGCGAGATCATCGAAGTCGCCACCTTCCGCGGCAACGCCTCCGAGGAAGGCGATGGGGAGCGGGAGGTGGCGGACGGCATGATTCTGCGTGACAACGTCTACGGTACCCTCGAGGAGGATGCCTGGCGACGTGATTTCACTGTCAACTCCCTCTACTACAACATCGCCGACTTTTCTGTGGTGGACTACACCGGCGGCATGGAGGACCTGGCTGCCGGTCGCCTGCGCCTCATCGGCGACCCCGAGGCCCGCTACCGGGAAGATCCGGTGCGCATGCTGCGGGCGGTGCGCTTCGCCGCCAAACTGGGTTTCCGCATCGATCCGGCCACCGAGGCGCCGTTGTTCGAGCTGGGGCACCTTCTGGAGTCGGTACCGCCGGCGCGCCTCTACGAGGAGGTCCTCAAACTGTTCCTCTCCGGCCACGGAGTGGCCAGTTTCGAACTGCTGCGTCGCTACGGTCTCTTCGGCCATTTGTTTCCTGCCACCGAAGCGGCTCTGGCGCGGGAGGAGCAGGGTTTCCCCCTCACCTTCGTTACCCGTGTCCTGGAGAACACCGACCGGCGCGTTGTCGAGGGCAAACCGGTGACCCCCATCTTCCTCCTCGCCGCCCTGCTGTGGGAGCCGGTGCGCCGGCGCGCAGAGGCGGCAGTCGCCGCGGGCACCAGCCCGGTGCAAGCCCTCCTGGATGCGGGCCGGCTGGAGGTGGAGGCGCAGGTGGGGCACGTGGCCATTCCCCGTCGCATCAGCCTGCCCATGCGTGACGTGTGGATTCTCCAGGATCGTTTGCAGCGCCGCCAGCCCAGTCGTTTAAGCCGGCTCCTTGCCCACCCCCGTTTCCGCGCCGCTTTCGATTTCTTTCTCCTGCGTGGCGAGGCAGGGGAAGTGGAGGCGGAGTTGTGTGATTGGTGGCGGCGCTTTGAGGAGGGGGACGAGGCCGAGCGCGAGGCCCTGCGCGCCCAACTCGGAGGAGGGGTGGGCGCTCGGCACCGTCGCCGGCGGTCCCGTCGACGAGGGAGGAAGAGCGAGACCACATGAGGGCCATGGTGCGCGCGTACATCGGACTCGGGAGCAATCTGGGGGATCGCCAGGGTCATCTGGATTTCGCCCTCGCGCGCCTGGCCGAGCTGCCCGTCAGCCGCGTGGCGGCCCATTCCCCCGTCTATTGCAGCCGTCCCCTGGACGACATGGAGCAGCCCGACTACTTCAACGCCGTGGCCGCCCTGGATACCACCCTCCCCCCGCTGGAGCTGCTCGATGCCCTGCAGGCCATCGAGCGGGCCGCCGGGCGCGAGCGTACCGGCCACTGGGCCCCGCGTACCCTGGACCTGGATCTGCTCCTTTACGGCGAGGCGGTCATCGACCATCCGCGCCTCACCGTTCCCCATCCGGGGATCGCCGCGCGCGACTTCGTCCTCCAGCCCCTGCACGATCTGGATCCGGATCTGGTCATCCCCGCTGCCGGCAGCCTCGCCACGCTCCTGGAGCACTGCCCGCAGCGGGGGTTGACGCGGGTGGAGGCAGCCCCGTGAGCGCTCTCGGCGGCAAGCGGTTCCTGGTGGTGGAGGGCCCCATCGGCGTGGGCAAAACCTCCCTCGCCCGGCGCTTGGCCGAGGCCTTCGGCGGCGAGACCCTGCTCGAACAAGCACGCGACAACCTCTTCCTGGAACGCTTCTACCAGGATCCCCGACGCCACGCCCTGGCCACTCAGTTGTTCTTTCTCTTTCAGCGCAGCCGCCAGCTCGCCGAGTTGCGTCAGGCGGATCTCTTCCGCCCCCTGGTGGTGGCTGATTTCCTACTGGACAAGGACCGCCTGTTCGCCCGCCTCAACCTGGACGACGACGAATATCACCTCTACCGGCAGGCCTACCAGGCCCTCGCCCCGGAGATGCCCGCGCCTGACTTGTTGATCTGCCTGCAGGCGCCGGTGGCGGTCCTCAAGGCGCGCATCCAGGGGCGTGGCGTACCCTACGAGCAGGCCATGGACGAGGGCTACCTGGCGCGCGTCAGCGACGCCTACACCCAGTTCTTCCACCACTACGACGCCGGTCCCTTGCTCATCGTCAACGTCGAGGCGGTGGACCTGGTCAACGACGACAGGGCCTTCGCCCTCCTGGTGGAGGAGATCCGCCGGGTGGACGCCGGTCGCCACTATTTCAATCCCCCGCCGGCCCCATGAACGACCGACCCGTGACCCTCGCCACCCTGCGGCGCCTCAAGGCGGCGGGCGAGCCCATCGCCGTCCTCACCGCCTACGACGCCGCCTTCGCCCGTCTCCTGGACGAGGCCGGCGTGGAGGTCCTGCTGGTGGGGGACTCCCTGGGCATGGTGATCCAGGGGCGCGACTCCACCGTGCCGGTGACGGTGGAGGACATGGCCTACCACACCCGCTGCGTGGCCGCCGGCCGGCGCCGCGCCTTCCTCGTCGCCGACCTGCCCTTCCTCGCCTGCGCCACCTGGGAACGGGCAGTGGACAGCGCCGGCGAGCTCATGCGTGCCGGGGCGCAGATGGTCAAGCTGGAGGCCGGCCCCGGTGCCGAGGACCTGGTGGCGCGCCTGGCCCGCGAGGGCGTGCCGGTGTGCGCTCACCTGGGCCTGTTGCCGCAGCGGGTCCATCAGCTAGGAGGCTACCGGGTGCAAGGGCGCGAGGCGGACCAGGCCGAGGCCCTGTTCCAGCAAGCCCTCGCCCTGGAGGCGGCCGGGGCCGGCCTGCTGTTGTTGGAATGCGTTCCCGCCGAGCTGGCGCGGCGCATCCGCGAGGCCGTGACCGCGCCGGTCATCGGCATCGGCGCCGGTCCCCATTGCGACGGCCAGGTGCTGGTCCTCTACGACCTCATCGGCCTCACCCGTGGCCCCTCCTTCAGCCGCGACTTCCTCGCCGGGCGCGGCAGCCTGCGCGAGGCGGTGGCCGCCTACGTGGCCGAGGTCAAGGCAGGCCGCTTCCCGTCCCCGGGGGAGACGCCGGCATGAAGCCCCCGGTGGTGCGCGACTGTGAGGCCCTGGACGCCGCCCTCGCCCCCTGGCGGTCGGACGGCATCGCCTTCGTCCCCACCATGGGCAACCTCCACGACGGCCATCTGGCCCTGGTGGCGCGGGCGCGCGAGCTGGCCCCGCGGGTGGTAGTGAGCATCTACGTCAATCCCTTGCAGTTCGGCCCCCAGGAAGACTTCGCCGCCTACCCGCGCACCCTGGAGGAGGATCGGGCGCGCCTGGCCGAGGTCGGGGCGGACTTGGTCTTTGCCCCCTGGGATGAGGTCATGTACCCCCGGCCCCTGAGTGAAACCACCCGCGTGCGCGTGCCGGGCCTCTCCGAGATCCTCTGCGGCGCGCACCGCCCCGGCCATTTCGACGGCGTGGCCACGGTGGTGGCGCGCCTGTTCAACCTGGTGCGCCCGGACCACGCCGTGTTCGGGGAGAAGGACTACCAACAGCTCCTGGTGATCCGCCGCATGGTGGCGGACCTGGCCATCCCCGTGCGCATCCACGGCGCGTCCACCGTGCGTGAGCCCGACGGCCTGGCCATGAGCTCCCGCAACCAGTACCTCAGCCCCGAGGAGCGTGCCCGTGCCCCTGCCCTCTACCGGGCCCTGCGCGCCGCCGCCGAGGCCCTGGCGCGGGGGAGCGAGGACTACGGGCGCCTGGAGGCCCAGGGGCGCGCGGCCCTCGAGGCGACCGGTTTCCGGGTGGACTACTTCACCGTGCGCGATGCCGATGACCTGGGCCCGCCGTCCTCCGGGCGTCCGCGGGTGGTGCTCGCCGCCGCCCGCCTCGGGCGCGCCCGCCTCATCGACAATCTGCGCGTGGACGCCATTTGAATCCGCCGAGCCCATCGGGGCATAATACGGCGCTCACTTTTCCACGGAGATCCCCATGCAACTGACCTTGCTCAAGGCCAAGCTGCACCATGCCCGGGTGACCCACTCGGAGCTGGAATACGAGGGCTCCTGCGCCATCGACGGCCATCTCCTGGATGCCGCCGGCATCCTGGAATACGAGCAGATCCACATCTACAACCTGGACAACGGCGAGCGTTTCGTCACCTACGCCATCCGTGCCCAGGAGGGTTCGGGCATCGTCTCGGTGAACGGCGCGGCGGCGCACAAGGCCGAGCCTGGGCACCGGGTCATCATCTGCAGCTACGCCCAACTGGACCAGGCCGAGCTGGCCGAATTCCGTCCCAACCTCGTCTATCTGGACGAGCACAACCGAATCAAGCGCCGCAGCCGGCGCATCCCCGTGCAGGCCGCCTGATCGCCTGTCTCTTGTTGGGATCTATAGCTCGTTAGTGATTCTGGCTACAAGGTTTATGGGCCATGCGCTGAATCCGGATGATATGCATCTGAGTTGTTCAGCAATTTTGCCAATCGTGCCACTGCTTTTTCCCGCTTCCCCGGAGCAAGATTCTGGATATTTTTCAATTTCCATCGTACGGCAGGGAGTTTGTGTGCATGGGCGTGTCTGAGCAGTGCCCAATTCGGTTCGCCTTGCTTGAATGAAAGCAGGAAATCCCTGTGTGATCGAGCCAGCTTATTGCGTACGGTTTTGATCAGTGACGCTCGTACGCCCTCCAATTCCTCCACGTTTACGAATCTTGTCGTCATCCCCTGGAACTGCTGCTCGAATGGGTGTCGTAATGGTTGGAGGCGCGGCTCAAGCAGTTCCGCAATCGGTCGATTGCTACATACCAGGTAGATCACCAACATTTCCATGAGGCCCGGCGTAATACCTTCATTCTCCAAGAGAAGCTTGACATCGAACAGGTCGCGCGGATGCTGCCGATCGAGCGCAGCCACCAGCTTGCCGGCATAGAGCTCATCGACATCCAGCATCTTAGTCTCGACGTAGCCGAACCGACCCGCAACCGGTTCCGTCAATGGCCTAACCTTCGGTTCCAGCACGCTGCCCCGCAACACGGGTGAGACCTCGACCTTGATTGCAACGCCTCCCGCCATGACCTGAAGGCGCTGCGCATGGCCGCCTTCGCCCGGCAGGGCGTTGGTCCTGGCGCCGGGAATCACGCGACACACCTCTTTCGCAATCATTCGAAGGTCGGCATCGATTTCCTGCAAGGCGACCTCGCGCGCATCCAGCGGCAGGTAGACCAGATCAATATCTACCGAGAGGCGCGGCAGGTCACGTACGAAAAGATTGATTGCCGTCCCGCCCTTCAGGGCAAAACGCTGTGCCCGCGCCAGCAGCGGCAGCACGCGCACCACCAGTTCGACCTGTCGGTAATAAGGGTTGTCACTTTCCAGCATGAAACGCCTCGGGGACGGTGATCTGGTAGCGTTTATTCAGTTTACCGCCGCGCGTCACCAGGCGCTTGCCCCGCCCCAGGTCCAGAGATTCCCGATCGATGCGGCTTGCCCATGGATAGGCGTAGTAGTCGGCGAGGAACAGGAACAGCCGCTTTGCCTTGGCCTGAACACAGGTTTGCAGCAGAGTGTTGACCACCGCGGGTCGCAGGGTGGTCAGGCCCTCGAACAGTTCAGCGGCAAAGGTAAACGAGGCGGCGGACTCGTCCACCTCGCTCAGCACCTCGAGGATGGCCCGCTCGGGCGCAGAGGCCCGCAAGGTCCAGTCGCGGATCCGGGTGGGCAACTGTATCCAGGCGTCCCGGGGATCATGGGTAAAGAGCCGCCGGCGATGGAAGGACCATCGTACGCCAACCTCTACCTGCTCAACCCAGGCGGGCAACCGGCCCCGACCCCAGACGTGTATGGTGGCGTCGCCCTCCAGCGACAGATAGTGCGCCAGCCCCTGATAATTGAGCGCCGTCACACCGCCCAGGTGCCATGGCAACCCGCCGAGCCGCTGCAGGCCGAGCAACACGCCCTCCCAGGTCACCGGGGCGCCGGGCCGGGTGTAGACCCGATTGCCCAGCGGCTCAAGCCAGCCGCTCCGCACGTACCGGGCCACCAACTGCGGACTGTAGCCGTTGGCCGTCAGCCATCTGCTCGGGATGGCCACGCCCTCCGGCACGAGCCGCTGCAACCGGTTCAGTTTTTCGTCCCTTTGTATACTCATGGTTAATGAAACCCGAGAAAGATGAACCAGTACGGAATGGGTTCATATTCTATAAACTTCATAAACTCAGAGTATATGTTTTTTATAGTATATAAACCGCGCTTTCCGAATAGTCGCACAGTAATCGCTTAACCGTAAATGCATCCTTGACAACCCGAAAATATCGTCCTAAGCTTTCCTTGTGGTTACAGGAAAGCCTTTACAGAGAATTGATGGAAGCCCCGCCAAGCTCGGCCAATTGGCGGACATCGCCATGGGCTACTCCTTCCGCTCCCGGCTGGAAGCGGCGACGGATGGCGATCTGGTTGTCATCCAAATGCGGGACCTCACCGACGACAACCATCTGGATCCGACAGCCCTTGCCCGGATCGAGCTCGCCGAGGTCAAACCCCGCCAGCTCGTAGCCTCTGGGGACATCATCTTCCGTTCGCGCGGACAGACTTATACTGCTGTGCTGATCGATCAGGACCCAGGCCCAACGATCATTGCCGCGCCTTTGCTGCGGATCCGCCCCCGGGAGGGTGTCCTCCCCGCCTATCTCGCCTGGTTCATCAACCTGCCGGCGACCCAAGCCAGGCTCGCCAGCCTGGCCGAGGGGACCGCGTTACGGATGATTCGCAAGCAGTCACTGGCGGAGCTGGAAGTTCCTTTACCCCCGCTCGAATGCCAACAGGCGATTGTTGAGCTGGCTGATTTGGCTACCGAGGAACAGCGGCTCATGGCGCGGCTCGCGGACAAGCGGAAGCAGTATATGGACGGAATTCTGATGCAGGCTGCATCGGGATCCCAGTGACACCAATCGCTGGGTTTGGGTGGCCTGCCCGGTGCGGCAACACCGGGCAGGCTGGTTCACAAGTGATCTTGCGAATAGGAGTAAATAGCATGGCAAAGAAATCAGGCAGCGGCAAGGGCGGCACCCGGCATGTGGTCCCCCACAAGGATGGCTGGGCCAACAAGAAGGGTGGCGCGGAGCGGGCATCCAGCGTGCACGGCACCAAACGTGAGGCTGAAGAGGTGGCACGCGCCCAAAGCCGTCGGGAGGGGTCCGAACTTGTCATCCATGGCAAGAACGGCGAAATCCAGCGCAAGGACAGCCACGGCCACGATCCACGAAACATCAAGGGTTGAACAAAATGGGAGGGCGCAAGCCCTCCCGCTTCAAGAGCATTAGGGAGCCCGTACAGATGAGTCCAAAAATCGACCAGAAAGACATCAACAACGCCGCCTGGGCGGCCTGCGACACCTTCCGGGGGGTGGTGGACCCGGCCCAGTACAAGGATTACATCCTGGTGATGTTGTTCCTCAAGTACATTTCCGACGTGTGGCGCGACCACTACGAGAAATACCGCGAGCAGTACGGAGACGACGATGTGCGCATCCGCCGCAAGCTGGACCGCGAGCGCTTCGTGCTGCCGCAGATCGAACTGAAGGACGAGGAGACCGGCAAGGTCACGGATAGCTTCGTCGCCGACTACTACAGCCTCTACGAGCGCCGCAACGAACCCAACATCGGTGAACTCATCAACATGGTGCTGGACGCCATCGAGGAGGCCAACAAGGTCAAGCTCGAAGGCGTGTTCCGCAACATCGACTTCAACTCCGAGGCCAACCTCGGCAAGACGAAGGACCGCAACCGCCGCCTCAAGCTGCTGCTGGAGGACTTCCACAAGCCCCAGCTCGACATGCGCCCCAGCCGCGTCTCCG
>WFVN01000095.1 GCA_015491615.1 Gammaproteobacteria bacterium | reverse complement strand
GTGGTAGTCGTCACCGGTGATGTAGGCGGTGAACTCGGGACTGCGCAGGAGGTTGTGGATGCGCTGGCCGCGGTCCTGCGGCTGGCACAGGCCGAGCAAGCGCGCAGCGGAGCGATTGAACCACTCGATGTGCCCATGGGCGTCCAGGACCACGGTGGCGTCGGGCATGGCGGCAGTGGATTCCTGGAAGCGGTTGAGGAGCGCGGCGAGCTTTTGCTTGCGCTTTTTGTGTTGTTGTTGCAAGCGGTGGACGTGGGAATAGATTTCCTCCCACAGCCCCGCTGGTGCCTGGGGGTAGCCCCTGGGACGCTCGGCCAGCCAGCGTTCGAAGCGCGCCAGGTGGCGTAGATGCCAGGAGGCGAAGACGAGGGCGGCGGCGAACAGGCCCCAGGCGATGGCGTCGGCGAGGGCGCCGAGGCCGCCGCCGGCGGCGAGCAAGCCGCCGAGACGGAGTAATTCGCGATTGACGGGTCGACTCAATGTCCTCAGACCTGGTGGGAGAAGCGGTAGCCGGCGCCGCGCACGGTCTGCACGTGGCCGTCGCGGCCGTGGGGGGCGAGGGCCTTGCGCAGGCGGCGGATGTGTACGTCCACGGTGCGTTCCTCCACGTAGCTGTCCGCGCCCCAGACGTGGTCGAGGATCTGGGCACGGCTGAACACCCGTTCCGGGTGGCTCATGAAAAAGCGCAGGAGGCGGAATTCGGTGGGCCCCAGGCGCACCTCCGTGCCGTCGGCGGTCACCCGGTGGCCGGGCACGTCCAGCACCAGGCCCGCCGCTTCGAAGTGTTCACCGTCCGCGTGTGCGTGCCCCATGCGCCGCAGCACGGCGCGGATGCGGGCGATGAGTTCGCGGGTGGAGAAGGGTTTGGTGACGTAGTCGTCGGCGCCCGTCTCCAGGCTGCGGATCTTGTCTTCCTCCTCGCCGCGGGCGGTGAGCATGATGACGGGCAGGTCGCGGGTGCGGCGGTCGCGGCGCAAGCGGCGGGTGAAGTCCAGGCCGGAGGTGCCGGGCAGCATCCAGTCGAGGAGGATGAGGTCCGGCGTGGCCTCGGCCATGACGCGCTCCGCCTGGGCGGCGTCGGCGGCCTCGAGAACCTGGAAGCCGGCCTTGGCGAGGGCGAAGCCGGTCATCTCGCGGATGGCGGTCTCGTCTTCGACGATGAGGATGGTCTCGGACATGGGCAGAAGGTCGGGTCGTGGGTTTGTCACATTACAAACCGACGCTGTTGCGATCATGTTACAGACCGCCGCCGGCGGTGTCAGTTTCCCCTTGCTGCTATCATGCCGAAAGCAGCGGAGGGATACAGATGCATGCCGAAGTCGATCGCTACGCGGTGATGGGCAACCCGGTCCAGCACAGCCTGTCGCCGCTCATCCATACCTGGTTCGCCGAGCAAACCCACCAGGCCCTGGTGTACGAGGCCATCGAGGTGCCCCTGGACGGTTTTCCCGAAGCGGTGGCCCGCTTCCAGGGCGAAGGGGGGCGCGGCCTCAACGTCACCGTGCCCTTCAAGGAGGCGGCCTGGGAACTGGCCGACGAGCGCAGCGCCCGCGCCGAGGAAGCGGGGGCGGTGAACACTCTGGTGCTGCGTGACGACGGCGGCCGCTTCGGTGACAACACCGACGGCGTCGGCCTGGTGCGCGACCTGGAACGCCTGGGCTGGCCCCTGGCCGGACGGCGGCTGCTGATCCTCGGCGCCGGCGGCGCCGTGCGCGGGGTGCTGGGGCCGCTGCTGGCGACGGCGCCGCGGGAGGTGGTGATCGCCAACCGCACCCTGGCGCGGGCCGAGGCCCTGGTGGATCGTTTCCAGGGGCGGGGGGCGCTCTCGGCACGCCGTTTCGAGGACCTGAATGGGGCCGCCTTCGACGTGGTGATCAACGGCACCTCCGCCAGCCTTGCCGGGGAGTTGCCGCCGGTGCCGGAGGCCTGCGTGCGGGGCGCCTGCGTGTACGACATGATGTACGGGGCCCGCCCCACTCCGTTCCTCGAATGGGCCGTGGCCGGCGGTGCGCGGCACAGCGCCGACGGGCTGGGGATGTTGGTGGAGCAGGCGGCGGAGGCCTTCTTCGTCTGGCGCGGGGTGCGCCCGCAGACGGCCCAGGTCCTGCTGGATCTGCGCGAACGCCTGGCGCGCGGCTGCTAGCCCAGATAGTCGTCCTTCAGTTCCACGTAGTGGGCGGCGGAGAAGGTGAGAAACTCCCGTTCCTCGTCCTTCAGGGGGCGCGCCTGGCGCACCGGGCTGCCCAGGTACAGCCAGCCGCTCTCCAGGTGCTTGCCGGGGGGCACCAGGCTGCCCGCGCCGATGATCACCTCGTCCTCCACCCGTGCGCCGTCGAGGACGGTGGCGCCCATCCCCACCAGGATCCGGTCCCCGAGGGTGCAGGCATGGAGGATGGCCCCGTGGCCGACGGTGACCTCGGCACCGACGATGAGCGGCCGTCCGCCGGGGGAGAAGCGGGTGTCCGAGGTGACGTGCAGGACGGCACCGTCCTGGATGTTGGTGCGCTCGCCGATCTCGATGCGGTGCACGTCGCCGCGCACGGCGGCCATGGGCCACACCGAGCAGTCGTCGCCCAGGGTCACGTCGCCGATCACCGCCGCCTGGGGGTCCACGTAAACGCCCGTGCCCAGGCGCGGAAAGCGGTCTTTGTAGGCTCGCAGGGTCATGGTCTCACCTCAGGGTGACCAGCTCTTCGGCGCTGGTGGGGTGGATGGCCAGGGTCTCGTCGAAATCGCGCTTGCTGGCGCCCATCCTCAGGGCCACGGCGAAACCCTGGAGCATCTCGTCGGCGCCGTCGCCGACGATGTGCAGGCCGACGATGCGTTCCTTGGCCCCCACCGTCACCAGCTTCATGGCCGTCTTGCGGGCGCGGCGGGCAGGGGCGTAGCGCATGGGGGTGAAGCGGGTGGTGTACACCTTCACGGCGCTGCCGTGCCGTTCGCGCGCCTCGTCCTCGGTGAGCCCCACGGTGGCCACCGGCGGGTGGGAGAAGACCACCGAGGGGATGAGGTCGTAGTCCAGCTTGCGTTCCGGCTGGCCGCCGAACAGGCGGTCCGCCAGGCGCCGCCCGGCGGCGATGGCCACCGGCGTGAGCTGCGCCCGGCCGGTGGCGTCGCCGATGGCGTAGATGCCGGGGACGTTGGTGTTCTGGTAGTCGTCCACGGGGAGGGTGCCGTCGTCGTTCACCGCCACCCCGGCCGCCTCCAGGCCCAGGCCGGCGGTGAGGGGGCGCCGGCCCACCGCCCAGATGACCTGCTCGAAACCACCCAGGCTGCGCCCGTGGCCGCCGTGCAGGGTGAGGCTGCCGTCGGCGGTGCGCTCGACCCGCTCCAGGTGCACGCAGGGGATGATGTCGATGCCGTCGGCCAGCATTTCCTCCATGAGGGTCTCGCGCAGGAGGGCGTCGAAGCGCGACAGGAGCTGCTCGCCGCGCAGGATGAGGGTCACCTCCGAGCCCAGGGCGCGTAGGGTGCAGGCCAGCTCCACGGCGATGTAGCCGGCGCCGACGATGGCCACGTTGGCCGGCTGCTCGCGCAGCGCGAAGAAGCCGTCGGAGGTGATGCCCAGCTCCGCCCCGGGGATCTCCGGCACCACCGGCTCGGCGCCGGGGGAGAGGACGATGTGGTCGGCCGCCACCGCCTCCCCGTCCACCGCCACCGTGTGCGCGTCCAGCAGGCGCGCGTGGCCGCGCAGGAGGGTGACGTCGTTGTCGGCCAGATAGTTTTCGTACCAGCGGTTGATGCCGTCGATGTAGGTCTCGCGGCGCGCCACCAGGGTCGCCCAGTCGAAGCCGTGCAGCTCCACGTCGAAGGCGTAGTCGCGCGCCAGCTCCAGGGCGTGGGCCAGGTCCGCCCCGTACCACATGACCTTCTTGGGCACGCAGCCGCGGTTGACGCAGGTGCCCCCCAGGCGCCCCTGTTCCACCACCGCCACCCGCGCCCCGTGGGCGGCGGCCCGTTCCGCCACCGACAGGCCGCCGCTGCCGGCGCCGATGGCGATGAGATCGAATCGTCGCATGTCGAAATCCCGAGCCCCGTTCGTGGGTGTGATAGATTTTGCGGACACTGAAGAAGGAAGGAACGCCGATGTACAACCCGCTGTTGCAGATGGAGGATCTCCCCCCCTTCGACGAGATCCGGCCGGAACACGTGGAGCCGGCCATCGACGCGATTCTGGCAGAGAACCGGGAGCGGGTCGAGGCGCTGCTGGACGCCACCGCCGACTACACCTGGGACAACCTGGTGATGCCCCTGGAACTGCTGGACGAGCGCCTCTCCCGCACCTGGGCGCCGGTGGCCCACCTCAACTCGGTGCGCAACGAGGAGAAACTGCGCGCCGCCTACAACGCCTGCCTGCCCAAGCTCTCCGCCTACGCCACCGAAATGGGGCAGAACGCGCGTCTCTACCACGCCTTCCGCCACATCAAGGAGGAAGGCGAGTACGAACGCCTGGACACCGCGCAGAAAAAGATCATCGACAACGCCTTGCGCGACTTCCGCCTCACCGGCGTGGAGCTGCCGGAGGAGAAGCGCGAGCGCTTCAAGGCCATCCAGCAGGAACTCGCCTCCCTCACCGCCAAGTTCGAGGAGAACCTGCTCGACGCCACCCAGGCCTGGCACAAGCACATCGTCCACGAGGAACGCCTCGCCGGCCTCCCCGACACGGTGCGCGACCTGGCCCGCCACACCGCCGCCGAGCGCGGCCTGGAGGGCTGGGTGTTCACCCTCGAATTCCCCTCCTACCTGGGGGTGATGACCTACGCCGACGACCGCGAACTGCGCCGCGAGACTTACACCGCCTACGTCACCCGCGCCTCCGACGAGGGCCCCTTCGCCGGCCGCTGGGACAACGGCCCGGTGATGGAACGCATCCTCGCCCTGCGCCACGAGGCCGCCCGCCTGCTGGGCTTCCCCAACTACGCCGCCCGCTCCCTGGCCACCAAGATGGCCACCCGCACCGACCAGGTGCTGGACTTTTTGTGCGACCTGGCGCGCCGCTCCCTGCCCCAGGCGCACCGCGAGCTGCACGAGCTGCGCCAGTTCGCCGCCGAGCAGGGCTGCCCCGACCTGGAGGCCTGGGACGTGGCCTACTACTCGGAGAAGCTGCGCCAGGCCAAGTACGCCTTCACCGAGGAAGACGTGCGCCCCTACTTCCCCGAACCCAAGGTGGTGCAGGGCCTGTTCGCGGTGGTGGAACGCCTCTACGGCCTCAGCTTCCGCGAGCGCCACGACGTGCCCGTGTGGCACGAGGACGTGCGCTTCTTCGAGATCTACGACGCCGACGGCGAGCTGCGCGGCCAGTTCTACCTGGACCTGTTCGCCCGCCCGGACAAGCGCGGCGGTGCCTGGATGGACGACTTCCGCGGCCGCCTGCGCACCCCCGACGGGCGCGTCCTGCCGCCGGTGGCCTTCCTCACCTGCAACTTCACCCCGCCGGTGGGGGACAAGCCCGCCCTCCTCAGTCACGACGAGGTGGTCACCCTGTTCCACGAGTTCGGCCACGGCCTGCACCACATGCTCACGCGCGTGGACTACCCCTCGGTGGCGGGCATCAGCGGCGTGCCCTGGGACGCGGTGGAACTGCCCTCCCAGTTCATGGAGAACTTCTGCTGGCAGCGCGAGGCCCTGGACCTCATCTCCGGCCACTACGAGAGCGGCGAGCCCCTGCCCGACGAACTCCTGGAGAAGATGCTGGCGGCGCGCAACTTCCAGTCCGCCATGCAGATGTTGCGGCAGATCGAATTCGCCCTTTTCGACTTCCGCCTGCACCTGGAATACGACCCCGAGCGCCCCGGTCGCATCTACCAGATCCTCGACGAGGTGCGGCGCGAAGTGGCGGTCCTGCATCCGCCTTCCTTCAACCGCTTCCCCCACAGCTTCGCCCACATCTTCGCCGGCGGTTACGCGGCCGGCTACTACAGTTACAAGTGGGCCGAGGTGCTCTCCGCCGACGCCTTCGCCGCCTTCGAGGAAGCGGGCATCTTCGACCGCGAGACCGGCCTGCGTTTTCTCACCACCATCCTCGAACAGGGCGGCTCCCGCGACCCGCTGGAACTGTTCGTGGACTTCCGCGGCCGCGAACCGGTGATCGACGCCCTCCTGCGCCACAGCGGCATCGTCGCCGAAGTGGGGGAAGAGGGGCAGCGCCCGGACGAGGCCTGAAGCCGTGCTCGCCGTCGCCACCTGGAACGTCAACTCCCTGCGCGTGCGCCTGCCCCAGGTACTGCGCTGGTTGGAGAGCCGCCGCCCGGACGTGGTCGCCCTGCAGGAGACCAAGCTCACCGACGACGACTTCCCGCGCGCCGAATTCGAGGGCCTGGGCTACCACGTCGCCCACTTCGGCCAGAAGGGCTACAACGGCGTCGCCCTCCTCTCCCGCGAGCCCCTGGAGGACGTGCAACGGGGCATGGCCACCTTCCCCGACGACCAGGCCCGCGTCCTCGCCGCCACCACCTTCGGCATCCGCTGCTACGGCCTCTACGTCCCCAACGGCGAGGCCCTGGACTCGGACAAGTTCGACTACAAGATCGCCTGGCTGGACGGCCTCGCCCTGGAGCTGGAAGCGGCCCTCGCCCGCCATCCGCGCCTGGTGGCCATGGGCGACTTCAACATCGCCCCCGAGGACCGGGATTGCTACGACCCGGACCTCCTCGCGGGCGGTCTGTTCTGCTCCCAACCCGAACGGGAGGCTCTCCAGCGCCTCCTCGACCTGGGGCTTACCGACTGCTTCCGCCGCCTCCACCCCGAACCCGGCCACTACACCTGGTGGGACTACCGCGGCGCCGCCTTCCGCCGCAACCGCGGCCTGCGCATCGACCTCATCCTCGCCAGCGAACCCCTCGCCGAGACCCTCGCCACCTGCGATATCGACCGCGAACCGAGAACCTGGCCCCGCCCCTCCGACCACGCCCCGGTGATCGCCCATTTCCGCCTCTGAGATTGATTCGATTCCTTTCCCTACCTCTCCCTCAAAATGATTTGTTTTCTCTCAAATCAGATTTTGGAGGGTGGCTCTATGCTGTTCTTGTATCGGGTGATTTCGAGGACAGGGTTACCGCCAAAGGCAACGGGCACTGCTTGCGCCCGTGGTCGCAGAGATCGCAATGGTGGTTGACGTGGATGTGGAAGAAGGGGTCGGCGTCTTTCGGCGGCGGGCGTCGCTCCATCACGTCGGTGCCGTACTCTTTCGAGGGGAGTAGTTTCGGTTTGCCGTCGGCCAGCTTATCCGCCTCATGAAGGGCCGCCTTGAAACAGCGTCGGCATACGCCCAAGCAAGACAGGACCTGGAGCAAGCCGCGATCGCAGGTGAGAACGCACACGTGCCCGCCACGCCGAGCTCGCAGGTGGCTCCAGGCAGCGATACGCAGGTCTGGATGGTGAACGTGATTGTCACCCTGGTCGTATTCCCGGCCCTTGCGCCCGGACGGTCGAACCAGTCTCCTGACCCGCTCCGCGTCCTTCTCCCTGAGGCCGTACAGCCAGGCCAGGGTCTCTTCGTCGTCTAGGTCGAACGCTTGACCGAGCGAGAGGATCTCCTTCCGGCAGAGATCCCCGTTCTTCTCTTCCATTTCGCGGTCGAAGTAGATTTCGTCTCCCAGATGGATGAGGACCTGTTCGACGATCTCGCAGTGGCCCAGCCGTTTCGCCGGACGATGAAGGAAGGAAATGTCGACGACGAGAATGTGGTCAGCGCTCACCGAACAGGCCTTCCTTGACCTCTTCCCAGCGAGCTTCCGAGAACACGTCCTGGTGCTCGGCCAATCGGTGCTCGAGAGAATCCGCCTGGGCTTCCAGAAACCGCACGATGCGATCATCATGGGTGCGCCCGTCCGCCGTGAGCCGCTCATGATCGACGAAGACGAAGCGGGCCTGCAGCGTCTGTATCTCTCGCCCGATCCGATCGCGTAGGTCGTTGTAGTGCGGCTTCCGCCCCGTCTTCAACCATTGGGCGTCGAACAGGGCGTTTGCGGCCACTTCGGCGCTGATCCCGTTCTCCAGGACGTGGCGGGCGGCCTCGGCGCAGGCCGTTTCCAAACGCTTCTTCGCCCAGTCGTTCACGATGTCCATGGGGATCAGGTAGAGCTGTGCGAACTTGTTGGCCACCCACTCCTGTAGGGCGTGTTCCGGTACCGGGTCGCTGTAGAAATCGCCGCCGCCGATTTCGATACGGTCGTCGGGGCTGGGGGCCGGGTGGAAGGCGTAATGGGCGAACTCGTGCAACAGCGTGAACTCGATCCGGCTCGGCGAGCGATCGCGATTGACGAACACCAGGGCCCACTGCCCGATGGAGACCAGGAATCCGTCCAGCGCCATCTTGCGCGGCAACGCCGGGAGACGGTGGCCCTGGTAGAGGTCTTCCACGCGCGGGTGCTTCTCGCGCAACGGTCGCACGCGTTCCCACACGGCCATGAGCAAATGGGCGCGCTCCCGGCTTCGCGTGTCCACACGGCCCACGGCGGGTCTTGAAGGAGGTTGGATAAATTCCGTCACCATGGACAGCGCCCGCTCCGCGGAAAGGACTTCCTCTCGCAGCGCGCGTCCGTAATGGCCTCGGAAATGGACCTTTGACGGCTTCCAGGCGGGCGATGCGAGCCATAGAAGATCCTGCCCGAGCGCCTCGCACAGGGGCGTCAGCTCGCCGAAGTCCAGCCGTCTCTCGCCCCTCAGATAGCCTTCCACCACTTCCTTGGGCAGGCCCGCCTCGCTGGCGGCTCGTTCCGGCGACAGGCCTTGACGGTCGAGTTCCTGCCGGAGTCGGTCGCCGAGGATGCGTCGAATGTCGATCGCCGCCATGGCCGCACGCCCGTCAGCGCGAATGGTCGATCAGGTGCGCGGTCCAGCGCTTCCAGGCGGGGACGGGCTCGCAGGGGTGCCCGGCGACCCGCTTGAGGCGGTTCTGGCAGAGGCGCACCAAGGTGCCGAAGGCCGCGGGCTCTTCCGATTCGATGCGCATGAGGGCGGCTTCCCAGGCGTTCAGGTCCGCTTCCGTGAAGTCCCGCTCGCCCTTCGCCGCGATCTCCGCCAGAAGTAGCTGATGGCGCACCGCCAGCTCGCCATGGAGACGGGCCCGCTCGGGCACCCCGAATACCAGGGTGAGGGTCGAGGTGGCGGCCACCACCAGGCCCGCCCAGCGGAGCCATTCCGGCTCCACGGCGGCGGCGAACGCGGCGCTGCCGCCGACGATGGCGACGGCCGTCGTGCCCTTGGCCACCCAGCTCAGAAAGCGCTCCCGGGCGCGGTGATAGAGGACGGAGACCTCCAGCCGGTGAAGAATCTCGTGGCGCCGGCGCCAGAGGTAGTCGGTTTCGTTTTCGCTCGTCCGCGTCTTCTCCGTGTTTTCGCCCATTCCATCACTCCTTGGTCGGCGGTTTCGGCGGCGGTGGTGGCGGCGGATCAACTAGCGAGACCTCTTGCGTGCATGGGACGCCCTTCTCGTTTCCGCCTTTCCTGCCGAGCCCCTTGTCGACCTTGCCGCCGTGCTTGCCGGTACCGGGTTGCCCTCCCTTGCTTCCCATGTTCCCCCCTCGTCGAGTCCGTGAAGTCTACGTCGCCACCCGGTCCCGCTCCCCGAACCGCACCATGAAGGCGTCCATCTCGCGCCACTGCCGGCGCCGCCCCGCCCCGTACAGCAGATTCTCGAAGAACGAGCGACCGACGCGGACGATCCGCGTGGCCACGTCGACGATCAGCGTGGGCAGGGCGGAACGGACGAGATGCTCGCCGACGACTCGGTGGGCTTCCTTCAGGGTATGCAGTACCTGGCGGCGATGGGTTTTGGGCAGGCACTCCACCGATCGAGCCAACGCCTGGGCGAACTCGTCCGCGGCAGTGTTTCCCGAGGAGCGTCTTTCGCCGTGGATCATGAGGAGCACGAACGTGATGCTGAGCTGATTCGTGCTTCGGATCATGCCGTTCAGCAGCGCGCGGACCGTGCGATAGGCCCGGTGGTCGAAGTCCAGTCCGTGCGCGTCCCAGTAGTCGAACAGCTCGTCCCGCAGGCGATAGAGCGCCTGGCGGGTCTTGTCCCGACGATAGGCGCGATAGCCCACGAAGTAGAGCCACCACAGCGTGGCGACCGCGGCCAGGTTCATGACGGTCCAGAACAGCGCTTCCATATCGACGTTCATTCGTCGCCCTCCGGGCGTTCTCCGCGCGCGGTCATCCCGCTACTGCTTCGATTCGGGTCCTTGCGTCTTTCGTACCGCCTGTTGGTCTCGGCGAGGCGCGCCACTTCCGACTTGCGCAGCGAGGCCTGGAGCTTCCCATACACGATCCCGCCCAGCCCGACTCCCGCGGCGAGAAGGCAAAACGTCCTTTCCTGCCGCAAAAGGTCGCTCGCCAGGCTCACGCCAATGGCGATGTCCGCCTGTGTCAGCCGCCCGGCTAGGGACTCGACGGACCGAGAGCCGAAATAGGCGATCGCGGTGATCGAGCCCCATTTGGGGACGTAGCGGAAAAACTCGCTCCCCAGCTTGGCGATGGCCGTCCATTTGGCGATGCCCGCCTCCCCGTCGTCGGGGCGCTTTCGTGTCCTCCTGCCCACCGATCGTCCCTGTGATGAAAGAAACCGTCGCCTTCCGGCGACGGTCTCGACGGTTTGCCGTCGTTTCAATCATCGGCCATCTTCCCGCCGTCTTCAACTTTCAATTACTCAATTAACGCTCCAAGCCCAACTCGACAGTCTTTTGATGTTAGAATTGTATTTATCCGAATATGCAGATGAAGAAATATGCCTGAGCGCTTCTTCCGTGCCCTGGCTGATACCACCCGCCTGCGTTGCCTGGTGCTGCTCGCCCGGGAGGGGGAGTTGTGTGTCTGTGAGTTGACCCATGCCCTGGCGGTGCCGCAGCCGCGCGTCTCCCGCCACTTGGCCCATTTGCGAGAGGCCGGTCTGGTGGCGGACCGGCGCGCCGGGCAGTGGATCTACTACCGCCTGCACCCGGATCTGCCCCCCTGGCAAGGGCGGGTGTTGGCGGAGACGGTGGCCGCCCTGGCCGATGAGTCGCCCTTTTGCGAGGACGCCGCGCGCCTGGCCGCCATGGCCGGTCGCCCCGGCGCCGCCTGTTGCGACTGACCCGGAGGATTCCGTGAACCGACCCCTGCACCTGCTGTTTCTATGCACCGGCAACAGTTGCCGTTCGCAGATGGCCGAGGGCTGGGCCCGCCACCTGGCGGCGCGCTGGCCCGAACCGTGGCTGGAGGTGGCCTCGGCCGGCATCGAGGCGCACGGTAAGAATCCGCGCGCCATCGCCGCCATGGCCGAGGCGGGGGTGGACATCGCCGGCCAGGACTCCACTCGCCTTGCCCCGGAGATGCTGGATTGGGCGGATGTGGTGGTGACCGTGTGCGGCCACGCCGACGAGCACTGCCCGGCCCTGCCGCCGGGGGTGGAGAGGCGCCACTGGCCCTTGGAGGACCCGGCCCGCGCCACCGGCGACGAGCCGGCGGTGACGGCGGTCTTCCGCGCCAGCCGCGACGACATCCGCGCGCGGGTGGAGGCGCTGCTGGCCGAGTTGCGCCGGCGCTGGGGGGCGGGTGTCCGATGAACCTGTTCGAGCGTTATCTGAGCCTGTGGGTGGCCCTGTGCATCGCCGCCGGCGTGTTCCTGGGGCAGTGGGTCCCCGGGCTCTTCCAGACCCTCGCCTCCTGGGAGATCGCCCGCGTGAACCTGCCGGTGATGGCGCTGGTGTGGGCGATGATCACCCCCATGCTCCTCAAGGTGGACCTGCGCGCCCTCACCGGCGTGCGCCAGCATTGGCGGGGCGTGGCCGTGACCCTGGCGGTGAACTGGGGCGTCAAGCCCTTTTCCATGGCCCTGCTCGCCTGGCTGTTCGTGGCCCACCTGTTCCGCCCCTGGCTCCCCGCCGACCAGATCGACAGCTACGTGGCCGGCCTCATCCTCCTCGCCGCCGCCCCGTGCACGGCCATGGTCTTCGTCTGGACCCACCTCATGCGCGGCGAGCCCCATTTCACCCTCTCCCAGGTGGCCCTGAACGACCTCGTCATGGTCTTCGCCTTCGCCCCCATCGTCGGCCTGCTCCTGGGGTTGTCCGACATCCGCGTGCCCTGGGACACCCTGCTCCTGTCGGTGGGGATGTACCTGGTGGTGCCCCTGTTGGTGGCGAGTGCCGTGCGCTGGCGTCTGCTGGCCCGCCCCCAGGGGGTGGTGCGCCTGGCACGGGTGATCCACATCGCCTCGCCGGTGTCGGTGGTGGCCTTGCTGCTGACCCTGGTGCTGCTGTTCGGCTTCCAGGGGGAGCGCATCGTCGAACAACCGCTGGTGATCCTCCTGCTGGCGGTGCCCATCGCCGTGCAAGTGTTCCTCAATGCCGGCATCGCCTACCTGGCCAACCGCGCCCTGCTTAGCCCCCATTGCGTGGCCGGTCCTTCCGCCCTCATCGGCGCCAGCAACTTCTTCGAGCTGGCGGTGGCCACCGCCATCGCCCTGTTCGGCTTCCAGTCCGGCGCCGCCCTGGCGACGGTGGTGGGGGTGCTGGTGGAAGTGCCCCTCATGCTGGCGGCGGTGAAGGTGGTGAACGCCACCCGCGCCTGGTACGAGGCCGCCCCCGGCGTGGTCCCCACCGAGGTCTGCTGCCCGCCCGATCTGCACGTCCATCGGGGGCATTGAGGGCGCAAAGAAAAGGGAGGCCGCGGCCTCCCTTACCGATTCGGCCCTTGGGCCTCAGTCGCGCACGGTGAAGCGTTCGTCCAGGGCCTCCAGGGTCTGCATGATGCCGGTGTATTCCAGTTCGGTCATGGGCAGCATGGCGGCGCCGAAGAAGCCCTGGCGGCGCATTTCCATGGCCTTCTTGGCGACGTCGTCGCGCACCGTGTCCCAGAAGGGGTGGGCGAAGGTGTCCACCGCCTCGGTGAGCTTGCCTTCGTGCACGCAGAAGGCGGCGCAGCTCACCACCGGCGGGCCGTCGAAGTAGCTGATGCTCGAGTTCAGGGGCACGGGCATGAGGGGCATGTTGTGGGAGCCGCGCATGCCGCCGGCGACGAAGTGGCCGGTGGCGTAGGGGGCGAGGATCTCGCCGGTGGCGGGGAAGTGCTTCTGCGCCCGCACCAGCATCACCGGGTCGTCCTTGCCCACGTATTTGCCGGCGATGTTGTGCAGGCGGGTGGTGGAGGCGACGGCGGCGATCTCGTCGGTGGCCCGCGACCACACCGATTCCACCACGTAGCGCTCGGGGTCGCGCAGCAGGGTGGCGATGAGGTAGAGGTCCTCGGGGGCGTTCAGTTCGATGATGCGGTCCCCCTCAGTGTAGTTGACGTCCATGATGACGAAGCGGAAGCCCTTGGCCAGTTCCGGGGAGAGGAGCAGGCCGGGGGTGGTCATGGGATCGGCGAAGGCCAGGTAGAGGGGCAGGTTGTAGGCCCCGGGGTCGGTCTTGTCGGCGGCGAAGAAGAGGAAGGGCTCGTTGGGGCGTTCTTCGAATTCCATCTCCGCCACCGCCGGCCCCATGCCGCGCACGTTGCCGGAGAAGGCCTCTTTGAGGAGGTCCTGTCCGGCACCGTAGAGGCCCTGTTCCTTGGCCACGCGGGTGCCGGCGAGAAAGGCCCCCCAGGCCAGTTTGTGCACGTCCTCGTCGCCGGTGCCTGCAGTGTGGGTCATGAGGATGGCCACGTCGTCGCCGGTGTGGGAGACGTAGTGGTCGATGACGATGCCCCGCCCCTGGCTGTCGAGATGGGACTTGACCGTTTCCACCAGGTGTCGGGACGGGGTGAGGTGGCCGCCGATGGAGCCGATGTCGGCTTTGATGACGCTGAGGGTGATCTTCATGGCTGCCTCCGCTACCTCGATTCGGGATGGATCTGAGCATAGCAGCGGAGTCTGGCGTTCGCCCGTGGGGCGGGCCGGGCCCACGGGCCCGGCCGGGAGGAGGTCAGGTATCCACCGAATTCATTTTCCCCAAGTATTGGCGGGTGAGGACCTTGCTCTCTTCCACCGCCGGTTGATCGAAGGCGTTGATGCCCAGCAGCTCGGCCACCACGACCGTTTCCAGCTCCATGAGGATGATGAGCTCGCCCAGGGCGTAGGCGTCGCGGGTGAGGAGGCTCAGGGTGCGGTTGGGACGGTGGCGGTTGGAGAGGGTGGTGCGGGTGGCGAGGAATTCGGCATAGAAGAGTTCACCGATGGTGTGTCCGGCGAGGGGGGCGATGGCGGGGATGTCGTTGAAGCGCATGGGCACGCGGCTGCCCCGGTAGCGGAAGGCGGGGTTGGTGAGGAAGGTGACGAGCTTGTCGTCCGGCCCTTCCAGGAGCAGTTGCAGTTGCGAGTGCTGGTCGGTGACGCCGTGCGCTTCCACCGGGGTGAGGCCCTTGTGGCGCCCCTCGGCGTCCATCTTGCCCAGGCTCTCGGCCCATAACTGGCGGAACCAGTTGACGATGAAACGCAGGTGGTCGGCGTAGGGCATGACCACGGAGATGGTGCGCCCCTGTTCGGCGTGCAGATACTGGGCGGCGCCGTTGAAGTAGGCCGGGTTCTCCAGGATGGAGTCGGCGGCCACGCACCGCTCGGCCATGGCGCGCGCCCCTTCCATGACGCCGTCGATGTCCACACCGCCGATGTAGGCAGGCAACAGGCCCACCACGGAGAGAACGGAGAAACGCCCGCCCACGGGGGGGTGTTCGATCACCGGCAGGTCCAGGCGCCGGGCCAGTTCGAAGAGGGCGCCTTCTTCGTTCTCGGTAATGACCAGGGTGTGTTCCTTGATGCGTTCGTCCCCCAATTGGTGTTCCATCACCGGCAGGACGGTGAGGAACTGGCTGAGGGTCTCGGCGGTGTTGCCGGACTTGGAAATCACCAGGAGGAGGGTGTGCTGCCAGTCCACTTCGCCCAATTCCTCCAGGGTGGAGGGGTCCACGTTGTCGTAGAAAGTGACCGCGCACTTGGGGTGGCGTGGGCCGAGGGTGCGCACCAGCATCTCGCCGCCAAGGGAGGAGCCGCCGATGCCGAAGACGATGCAACGGTCGAAGCGGCGCACGAATTCCTGCCCGCGGTGTTTGATGGTGGCGACGTCGGTGGTCTTGGGGAGGTTGAGGAAGTTGGGGGTGGGGTCGGCATACCACGCCTTCACCCGTTCACGCAGGTCGGCCAGGCGCGGGGAGAGGTCCTCCAGGGCCTGGCGATCCACGCCGCCGGCGCCGATGGCGTCGGAGAACAGGTTGTCGCTATGGATGGACAAGCGGGAGAGGTCGGTCACGGCGTACTCCTTTTCGCTGTTGGGGTTCCTGGTCGGCCTCGTGAGGCAAGGCCCGTGCCGTCTCGTGCGGGTTTGATGATCTGACTCATTCCGGGGCGAGGATCAAGGCCCCCAGGGGGGGCAGAATAAGGACCAGAGAGTGTGGCTGACCCATCCAGGGGAGGTCTTCGCTGGCGATAGCGCCGCCGTTGCCCAGGTTGCTGCCGCCGTAGTAGGCGCTGTCGGAGTTGAGGAGTTCCCGGTAGCTTCCGTGGTGAGGCACGCCGATGCGGTAACCGTGACGGGGGACGGGGGTGAAGTTGAGGACCACCAGCAGGTGGCGGCCCTGGTCGTCCCGACGCAGATAGCTGATCACCGAGTTGTCGGTATCGTGGCAGTCGATCCAGGTGAAACCCTCGGGATCGAAGTCCAGCCGGTGCAACTCGGGGCGCTCACGATACAGACGATTGACGTCGGCCACCAGGCGTTGCAGACCCTCGGCCAGGGGGTAGTCCAGCACCGCCCAGTCTATCTCGTCGTCGTGGTTCCACTCCGGCCACTGGCCGATGTCGTTACCCTGGAACAGCAGTTTCTTGCCCGGGTAGGTGTGCATGAGACTGTACAACAGGCGCAGGTTGGCGAATTTCTGCCAGTCGTCTCCGGGCATCTTGGCGCGCATGGAACCTTTGCCGTGCACCACTTCGTCGTGGGAGAAGGGGAGGACGAAGTTTTCGCTGAAGGCGTAGAGGAGACCGAAGGTGAGCTTGTCGTGGTGGTAGCGCCGGAAGAGGGGGTCCTGGGAGAAGTATTCCAGCGTGTCGTGCATCCAGCCCATGTTCCATTTCATGGAGAAGCCCAGGCCACCCAGCCAGGTGGGGCGGGAGACCTGCGGCCAGGCGGTGGACTCCTCGGCCATGGTGACGGTGCCGGGGTGTTCGCCGTGGGTGAGGTCGTTGAGCTGGCGGAGGAAGTCGATGGCCTCCAGGTTCTCGCGCCCGCCGTGGATGTTGGGCAGCCACTCGCCCTCCTTGCGGGAGTAGTCCAGGTAGAGCATGGAGGCTACCGCGTCCACGCGCAGGCCGTCGATGTGGAACTCCTCCAGCCAGTAGTAGGCGCTGGAGATGAGGAAGTTGCGCACCTCGTTGCGGCCGTAGTTGAAGATGAGGGTGCCCCAGTCTTTGTGTTCGCCCAGACGCGGGTCCTCGTGCTCGTACAGGGCGGTGCCGTCGAAGCGGGCGAGGGCGGTGCGGTCGGCGGGGAAGTGGCCGGGCACCCAGTCCAGATAGACGCCGATGCCGTGCCGGTGGCAGTGATCGACGAAGTAGCGGAAGTCGTCCGGCGTGCCGAAACGGGAGGTGGGGGCGTAGTAGCCGGTGGTCTGGTAGCCCCAGGAGGCGTCCAGGGGGTGTTCGGTGATGGGCAGCAGTTCGATGTGGGTGTAGCCCATGCGGCGGACGTAGTCCACCAACAGGGGGGCCAGCTCCCGGTAGCTCATGAAGCTGCCGTCGGGACGCCGCCGCCAGGAGCCCAGGTGCACTTCGTAAATGCTGATGGGGCCGTGCAGCCAGGCTTCTTCCGTGCGCCCGGCCATCCATTCCTGGTCGCCCCAGGCGTGGGCGGGGTCGCCGGTGACGATGGCGGCGGTGCCCGGACGCAGCTCGAAGAATTTGCCGTAGGGGTCGGTGCGCACCTCCACGTTGCCGGTGACGCGCGAGCGGATCTCGAATTTGTACAGGGCCCCCGGACGCACGCCGGGGAGGAACAGCTCCCACACGCCGCTGCCGCCGCGTACGCGCATGGGGTGACGGCGACCGTCCCAGTCGTTGAAGTCGCCCACCACCGAGACACGTTCGGCGTTGGGGGCCCAGACGGCGAACAGGATGCCTTCCACGCCGTCGATGAGGCGCGGGTTGGCCCCCAGGAAGCGGTAGGCGTGGTGGTGTTTGCCCTCGCCGAACAGGTAGAGGTCGAAATCGGGGATCACTGGCAGGAAGGTGTAGGGGTCCACCGCTTGGCGTTCGTGCCCGTGGGCGTCTTCCCAGCGCACCATGGGGTGGGGGGAGAGCCGCCCTTCCGGGCCTTCCCACTGGAACAGCCCGGCCT
>WFVN01000094.1 GCA_015491615.1 Gammaproteobacteria bacterium | reverse complement strand
CACCTGGCCCTCATCCGCGCCGAGGCCCCCGACCCCGAGGCCCCCGAGCGCTTCCTCAACGCCGCCGTCCAGGCCGCACCAGAGGGCCCGGTCACCCTCCTGGGGCCGGCCCCCGCCGCCATGGAACGGCGTGCCGGCCGCCACCGCGCCCAGGTCCTCCTCATCAGCCCCGAGCGCGCCCCCCTGCACCGCTTGCTGACGGTCTGGATCCCGCGCCTGGAGGCCCTGTCCGAGGCCCGCCGGGTGCGCTGGTCGGTGGACGTGGATCCGCAAGAAACCTTCTGAACCCCGCAAAAACGTGAATCCGGTCACAGGCCGGATCCTGTCCCCAACACACACCCTCAATTCGGACCAGGGCTGGACGCATTTCCTCCACGAAGACGGTAAGTCGCTGTTGCAGAAAGCATTTTAGACTCATTCCAAAAAAGGAGGAAGCGACCATGAAACACCTGCTCACCGCCTGCGCCCTGAGCCTCGCCCTCGCTGCCGGCAGCGCCCTCGCCGCCCAGCCGAGCGTCTCCGCCAGCGTCGGCCTGAAAAGCAACGGTTTCTTTCGTGGGCTCAGCGTCACCGAGGACAAACCGATGATGTTCGGCGCCGTGAACTACGCCTTGCCCAACGGCCTGTACGCCTTCGGCAAAGGCAACAACATCGCCGGCGGTGGAGAGGTGGACCTGGGCGGCGGTCTCAAACGCCAGATCGGGCGTCTGAACCTGGACGCCGGGGTCATTTCTTACAACTTCTCCAACCGTGAACGTATCGACGAAGTCTATTTGAGCGCCGGCATGGGGCTGGTGAACGCGGCCTTCGCCACCAATCAAAGCACCCATTACCTGCAAGTGAACGCCGGCCACGCCCTGCGCCACGACATGGGGCTGGCCGTGCACCTGGGTAACACCCTCCCCAGGAACGGCGGCAATGCCTTCCTCGACGCTGGCCTCAACCTCACCAAGTCTTTCAAGACCTTCAACCTCGCCGGCGAGGTGGTGCACAGCACTGCCGCCCAGGTGGGCGGGACCAAAGTCTCCGTCGGCATCAGCCGCGACCTGAAGATCTGAAGGGGGAGATCAAGGACGAGGAGCGCCCCGCCCCGTGCGGGGCGTTCGCTTTCAGGGCACAGTGAGTTCGGACAGGGGCCAGCGGGGACGCACCGCGAAGACCGGGTCGGCGCGCTCGCCGGCGGCCAGGCGCAGGGCCCCCACGTGGGCGATCATGGCGCCGTTGTCGGTACACAGGGCCGGGCGCGGAAAGAAGACGGCCACCCCCGCCTTGCGCCCCCAGGCGCGCAACCCTTCCCGCAGGCGCCGGTTGGCCCCCACTCCGCCGGCCACTACCAAGCGGGACAGACCGGTGGCCGCCATCGCCCGGCGGCACTTGATGATCAGGGTGTCCACCACCGCCTCCTCGAAGGCGAGGGCGATGTCGGCACGCGCCTGGGGATCGTCTCCGGCCGCCTCCACCGCGTTCAGCACCGCCGTCTTCAAACCGCTGAAGCTGAAGTCCAGGCCCGGCCGGTCGGTCATGGGGCGCGGAAAACGGAAACGCCCGGGGCAGCCCCGCTCGGCCAGGGCCGCCACCGCCGGTCCGCCGGGGTAACCCAGTCCCAACATCTTGGCGACCTTGTCGAAGGCCTCGCCGGCGGCATCGTCCAGGGTGTCACCCAATAGGCGGTAACGGCCCAGGCCCGCCACCGACACCAACTGGGTATGACCGCCGGAGACGAGCAGGGCGACGAAGGGGAACTCGGGCGGATCGGGCTCCAGGCGCGGGGCCAGCAGATGCCCCTCCATGTGGTGCACGGCCACCGCCGGCACCCCCCAGGCCCAGGCCAGGGAACGCGTCACCGCCGCCCCCACCAACAGGGCACCGGCCAGCCCGGGCCCGGCGGTGTAGGCCACCCCCGCCGGACGCACCAGACCCGCCTCGTCCAGGAGGGAGCGGATCAGGGGGGCGAGATAACGGATGTGGTCGCGGGAGGCCAGCTCCGGCACCACCCCGCCGTACTCGGCGTGCAACGCCACCTGGCTGCGCAGGCGTTCGCCCAGCAACCCATGCTCGGAGTGGTAGAGGGCCACCCCCGTCTCGTCGCAGGAGGTCTCCACCCCCAGGATCGCGCCCATGTGCGTCAAGATCCGCTTTGCCTGACCGAAGCAAAGCGGCTATCATACGCGTTTTTCTCAGCCCGATTCAAAGAGGTAAGGAGCCACATGCCTTCGGTCAAAGTCCGAGACAACGAACCCTTCGACGTCGCCCTGCGGCGCTTCAAGCGTGCCTGCGAGAAGGCCGGCGTGCTCTCCGAGGTGCGTCGCCGCGAGTACTACGAAAAGCCCACCCAGATGCGCAAGCGCAAGGCCGCCGCCGCCATCAAGCGCCAGCTCAAGAAGCTGCAGCGCGAAAAGGCCCGCAGCGAGGCCCAGCGCCGCGCCCTGCGCCTGGGGACCACCGATCTCGGCTGACCGAATCGTGCCCTCCCTCAAGGAACGCATCCAGGAAGAAACCAAGGCGGCCATGCGCGCCAAGGACAAGGCGCGCCTGGCCACCCTGCGCATGATCAACGCCGCCATCAAGCAGCGCGAGGTGGACGAGCGCACCGAACTGAACGACGAACAGGTGCTGGCGGTGCTGGAGAAGATGCTCAAGCAGCGCCGCGAGTCCGTGGAGCAGTACCGCAAGGCCGGGCGCGAAGAGCTGGCCGCCAAGGAAGAGGCGGAAATGGCGGTGATCCGGGCGTTCCTCCCCGAGCCTCTGAGCGAAGCGGAGCTGGACGCCCTCATCGACGCCGCCGTCGCCGAGACCGGCGCCCAGAGCCTGTGCGACATGGGCAAGGTGATGGGCAAGCTGCGTCCCCAGGTCCAGGGGCGTGCCGACATGGCCCAGGTGAGCGCCAAGATCAAGGCCCGCCTCGGCGCCTGACCCCGGGCCGGGAGGCCATTCCATGGCCGGCAGGATCCCCCAGCAGTTCATCGACGAGGTCCTCGCGCGCACCGACATCGTCGCCCTCATCGACAGCCGCGTGCCCCTCAAGAAGGCGGGCAAGGACTACGTCGCCCGCTGCCCCTTCCACGACGAGAAGACTCCCTCCTTCACCGTCAGCCCCGACAAGCAGTTCTACCACTGCTTCGGCTGCGGCGCCCACGGCAGCGCCATCGGCTTCCTCATGGAATATGACCACCTGGACTTCCGCGAAGCGGTGGAGGAGCTGGCGCGCCAGGCCGGCCTGAGCCTGCCGCAGACGACCGCCCCCGACCACCACGCGCCCCGCCAGAGCGGCCACGACATCCCCGCCCTGCACCGCCTCCTGGAACGGGCCGCCCACTACTACCAGGCCATGCTGCGTCGCCATCCGCAACGCGAGCGAGCGGTGGACTACCTCAAGGGGCGCGGGGTGAGCGGCGAGATCGCCAAACGCTTCGAACTGGGCTATGCGCCGCCGGGCTGGCACAACCTGGAAGAGGCCCTGGGGCGCGACGCCGACACGCGCGACTTGCTCCTCACGGCCGGCCTGCTCACCCGGCGCGAGGACGACCGCCCCCCCTACGACCGCTTCCGCGACCGCATCATGTTCCCCATCCGCGACCACCGCGGCCGGGTGGTGGGCTTCGGCGGCCGCCTCATCGACGGCGACGGCCCCAAGTATCTCAACTCCCCGGAGACCCCCGTCTTCCACAAGGGCGAGGAACTGTACGGACTCCACCAGGCGCGCCGCGCCGGCGAACTGCGCCGCCTCCTGGTGGTGGAGGGCTACATGGACGTGGTCGCCCTCGCCCAACACGGCATCCACTACGCGGTGGCCACTCTCGGTACCGCCCTCACCCCCGAGCACCTGCGCCGCATCTACCGGGTGGTGGACGAGGCCGTCTTCTGCTTCGACGGCGATGCCGCCGGCGAGGCCGCCGCCTGGCGCGCCGCCGAGACCCTGCTGCCCTTCCTCGACGACCGTCGCAGCGCCCGCTTCGTCTTCCTGCCCGACGGGCGCGACCCGGACGACCACGTGCGCGCCGTGGGCAAAGCGGCCTTCGAGGCGGAAATCGAGCGCTCCGTCACGTTTTCCGACTTTTTCCTTGACCGGCTGGAGCGCGGGGCCGATTTGCGGAGCATGGACGGACACGCCCGCCTCATCCAACGGGCCCGCCCCCTGCTCGCCCGCCTGCCCGCCGGGGCCCGGCGTGAGGAACTGCTCACCCGCCTCGCCGCGCGCATCCAGTGGGAACCGCAGGACCTGGCGCGCCACCTGGGCCTGGCTTCACGCCCTCACGCCCATACCGGCGCCCCCGGTCCGGGGC
>WFVN01000093.1 GCA_015491615.1 Gammaproteobacteria bacterium | reverse complement strand
ACCTGGGGCTGGAAAGGGCCCTGGAGAAGCTGGGCATCCCGTTCGAGCGGGCCAAGGTGGGAGACCGTTACGTCCTGGAGCGACTGCAATGCGTGGGCGGGGTGCTTGGCGGGGAATCTTCCGGTCATATCCTCTGTTTGGACAGTACCACGACCGGCGACGGCATCGTGTCCGCGCTTCAGGTCCTCCATGCGATGCTGGAGGCCGGGCAGCCGTTGAGTGCCCTGCGGGCGGGGATGAGGAAATATCCGCAAAAGCTGGTCAATGTGCCCTTTCCCAAGGAGCATCGCCTGGAAGAGCTGCCCAAGGTGCAGGAATTGGCGGAGGCGGCACAAAAGGCCCTGGCGGATAAAGGGCGTGTACTGCTCCGTCCTTCGGGTACCGAACCCCTGCTGCGTATCATGGTGGAGGGAGAAGACGCTCGACTGGTGGAGGAGACAGTGACCCGGCTTGCCCGAGAGATTAGCGACGAAATTTTGTCTTTTGGTTGAAAAATACAATTGATTCAATATGTTGTGAGTTTGGTCGAGACGTCGGAGTGGTCGTTGATTTTTCCCGACCAAGCCGGTAAGCTGCAATGCCTTTGTTGAGCACGGGAGAGACGATGCGTCGACCATTCGTAGCAGGCAACTGGAAGATGAACGGTAATCGGGTGGGCGCCCGAAAGCTCGCTGCCGGTGTTGCCGAAGGCGTTTCCGGGTTGAACGGCGTGGAGGTGGCTGTTTGTCCACCCTACGTTCATATTCCCGACGTGGTCGAAGTATTGTCTGGCACGACGGTGCTCGTGGGGGGGCAGGACGTGGCCAAGGAGCCCAACGGTGCATACACTGGTGAAGTCTCCGCCGCCATGCTCAAGGAATTCTGCCGTTACGTGATCGTCGGTCATTCCGAACGCCGGCAGTACTATTGCGAGGACGACGAGATGGTGGCGGCCAAGTTCGCAGCCGCTCAGAGCGAGGGCTTGGTGCCCATCTTGTGTGTAGGGGAAACCTTGGACGAGCGCGAGGCCGGTAGAACTGAACAGGTGGTCCGGGCTCAGCTCGACGCCGTGCTCGAGCGTAATGGTGTCACCGCTTTCTCGGATGCGGTCGTCGCTTACGAGCCCGTGTGGGCCATCGGCACCGGTCGCACGGCCAGCCCGGAACAGGCGCAAGCGGTGCATCGCTTCGTTCGCGAACATCTGGCGGTGCAGGACGCCGGCGTGGCCGAAGGAGTGCGCATTCTCTACGGCGGCAGCGTCAAGCCGGGGAATGCCGCGGAGCTGTTCGCCATGCCCGACATCGACGGTGGGCTCATTGGGGGTGCCTCCCTCGTGGTCGAGGATTTCGTGAGCATCTGCTGTTCAGCTCAGGTTTAAGGGGCAGTTGTGTACACTATTGTTTTCTTTGTCTTTCTTTTGGTTTGCATAGCATTGATCGGGCTCGTGCTCATCCAGCACGGCAAAGGCGCCGAGGTCGGTGCCGCCTTTGGTAGCGGGGCTTCGCAGACCATGTTCGGCAGCCGTGGCTCCGCCTCTTTCTTGACCCGGTCCACGGCCGTGCTGGCCACCCTGTTTTTCGTGCTGAGCCTGTTTTTGGCCTATCTGTCCACTCAGGATATTCAACGAGATAGCGTCCTACAAACGGACGATTCCGCCGGACAGGCGCCGGCCAATGTAAGTGATGTGCCGGTGGACGTTCCCGCCACGAAAGAGGGAGGAGCGGGAGAGTAAGAGTAAGATCGTTTTTTTGCCGAAGTGGTGGAATTGGTAGACACGCCGTCTTGAGGGGGCGGTGGCGAAAGCCGTGCCGGTTCGAGTCCGGCCTTCGGCACCAAATAACTATCCAAAAGCACCGTTCGTCGGTGTGAATCGCGGATGATCCATCGAATCATCCGATTTTGTGAACGAGCTTACGAGGGGGGGGTATGCTCGAGAACTACCTGCCTATTCTGATCTTTTTGATTTTGGGTATCCTCTTTGGCGGGATGCCCATCATGGCCAGTTATTTTCTGGGGCCCAAGCGTCCCGACGAGGAAAAACTCTCTCCCTACGAGTGCGGATTCGAGGCCTTCGAGGACTCCCGCATGCGCTTCGACGTCCGCTTCTACCTGGTCGCCATCCTGTTCATCATCTTCGATCTGGAGATCGCCTTCCTGTTTCCGTGGGGGGTGGTTCTGGAGGATATCGGCTGGTTCGGATTTTGGGGGATGGTGGTCTTCCTCGGCATCCTGGTGGTCGGTTTCGTGTATGAGTGGAAGAAGGGGGCGCTGGAGTGGGAATAGAAGGCGTACTTAAAGAGGGCGTCGTCACCACGACGGCCGACAAGCTTATCAATTGGGCCCGTACCGGCTCCCTGTGGCCCATGACCTTCGGCCTGGCCTGTTGCGCGGTGGAGATGATGCACGCCGGCGCGTCCCGTTACGACCTGGACCGCTTCGGCGTCATCTTCCGTCCCAGTCCGCGCCAGTCCGACGTCATGATCGTCGCCGGCACCCTGGTGAACAAGATGGCGCCGGCCCTGCGCAAGGTGTACGACCAGATGTCCGAGCCGCGTTGGGTCATCTCCATGGGTTCGTGCGCCAACGGTGGTGGTTACTACCACTATTCCTACTCGGTGGTGCGCGGTTGCGACCGGATCGTCCCGGTGGACATCTACGTGCCCGGCTGTCCGCCCACGGCCGAGGCCCTGCTGTACGGCATCATCCAGCTCCAGAACAAGATCAAGCGCACCTGCACCATCGCCCGATGAGGTCTGTTCATGTCCGCGGTCCACGCTGAACTCACCCAAGCCATCCAGGATCGCCTCGGCGACCGTGTCTCCTTCGTCGAGACGGCCTTCGACTGCCCCACCGTGGTGGTGCAGGCGGAGGACCTCATCAACGTCTGCCGCACCCTGCGTGACGACGAGGCCCTGGCCTTCGATCAGCTCATCGACCTGTGCGGCGTCGATTACCTCCACTATGGCCGCTGCGAATGGGAAGGGGAGGCGGCCACCGAACACGGCTTTTCCCGCGCCGTGGAGACGGTGGAAGAGGGTGTGGGTAACTGGCGAGGTTCCCGGTTCGTGGTGGTCATCCATCTGTTGTCGGTGGCCCGCAATCACCGCCTGCGGGTGAAGGTGCCGGTGGCCGACGACGAGTTCCCCCGTGTGCCCACGGTGACGGAGATCTGGAACAGCGCCAACTGGTACGAGCGCGAGGCTTTCGATCTGTTCGGTATCGTCTTCGAGGGGCATCCGGATCTGCGTCGCATCCTCACCGACTACGGCTTCATCGGCCATCCCTTCCGCAAGGATTTTCCCTTGGAGGGGTATGTGGAGATGCGTTACGACCCCGACAAGGGGCGTGTGGTGTACGAGCCGGTGAAGCTCGAGCGGCGTATCCTCGTGCCCAAGGTGATCCGCCACGACCACCGTTACCTGCAGCCGCAAGAGGAGTCCTGACCGGTGGCTGAGATCAAGAATTACACCCTGAACTTCGGTCCCCAGCACCCCTCCGCCCACGGTGTGTTGCGCTTGGTGCTGGAGATGGACGGCGAGGTGGTGGAGCGCGCCGATCCCCACATCGGCCTGCTGCACCGCGCTACTGAGAAGCTGGCCGAGACCAAGCCGTTCAACCAGAGCATCGGTTACATGGACCGCCTCGACTACGTGTCCATGATGTGCAACGAGCACGGCTACGTGATGGCCATCGAGAAGTTGCTGGGCATCGAGCCGCCTCTGCGGGCCCAGTACATCCGGGTGATGTTCGACGAGATCACCCGCATCCTCAACCACCTCATGTGGGTGGGGGCGCACGCCTTGGACATCGGCGCCATGACGGTCTTCCTGTACGCCTTCCGCGAGCGCGAAGACCTCATGGATTGTTACGAGGCGGTCTCCGGTGCCCGCCTTCACGCCACCTACTACCGTCCTGGCGGTGTCTATCGCGACCTGCCCGACTCCATGCCCAAGTACAAGCCCTCCAAGTGGCACAACGAACGGGACGTGGAGCGCCTGAACCGCAACCGACAGGGCACCCTGCTGGACTTCATCGAGGATTTCACCGAGCGCTTCCCCACTTACGTGGACGAGTACGAGACCCTGCTCACCGAGAACCGCATCTGGAAGCAGCGGACGGTGGGTATCGGTGTGGTGTCCCCCGAGCGGGCCCTGCAGATGGGGCTCACCGGGCCCATGCTGCGGGGGTCTGGAGTGGCCTGGGATCTACGCAAGATGCAGCCCTACGCCGTCTACGACCGCCTCGACTTCGACATCCCCGTGGGCACCAACGGCGACACCTACGACCGCTATTTGGTGCGCATCGAGGAGATGCGCCAGTCCAACCGCATCATCAAACAGTGCGTGAAGTGGCTACGGGAGAATCCGGGCCCGGTGATGATCGACGATCACAAGATCGCGCCGCCCAAGCGCCAGGAAATGAAAGAGAGCATGGAGGCGCTCATCCATCACTTCAAGCTGTTCAGTGAGGGCTATTGCGTCCCCGAGGGGGAGGTGTATGCCGCGGTGGAGCATCCCAAGGGCGAGTTCGGGGTGTATCTCGTCTCCGACGGTTCCAACAAGCCCTACCGGGTGAAGGTGCGGGCCCCCGGTTTCGCCCACCTGTCCGCCCTCGACGAGATGGCCCGCGGGCACATGTTGGCCGACGTGGTGACCATCATCGGTACCCTCGACATCGTCTTTGGGGAGATCGACCGCTAATGAGCACCTTGCAGGACATCCTCAGCCCCGAGTCCGTCGCCGACATCGACCGTTGGATCGCCAAGTATCCCGCCGATCAGCGCCAGTCCGCGGTGATGGCCGCCCTGCGCATCGCCCAGGAGGAAAAGGGCTGGCTGACCACCGAGATCATGGACGCCATCGCCGACTATCTGGGGATGCCGCCCATCTCCGTGTACGAAGTGGCGACCTTCTATTCCATGTACGAACTCAAGCCGGTGGGGCGCCACAAGATCTGCGTCTGCACCAACGTCAGTTGCATGCTCCGCGGTTCGGAACAGGTGGTGGCCCATCTGCGCGAACGCCTGGGCATCGGCCTCGGCGAGACCACGCCGGACGGCAAGATCACCCTCAAGGAGGTGGAGTGCCTGGGCGCCTGCGGTGGCGCGCCCATGTTCCAGGTGAACAAGGACTACCACGAGAACCTGACCCCGGAAAAGATCGACCAGGTGCTGGCCTCGCTGGACTGAGTCGGCGCACGGATCAACAGCCAAGGGCGCTTAGATGAACGAAGTTTGTTATCGGACGCTGCAATTCGAACAGCCGTGGACCTTCGAGAACTACCTCAAGGTCGGCGGTTACGAGGCGTGGAAAAAGATCCTCAAGGAAAAGACTCCGCCCGAGGAGATCATCAACGAACTGAAGATCTCCGCCCTGCGTGGGCGCGGGGGCGCCGGTTTTCCCACCGGCCTCAAGTGGAGCTTCATGCCGCGCAACGCTCCCGGGCAGAAGTACATCGTCTGCAACTCCGACGAAGGCGAGCCGGGCACCTTCAAGGACCGCGACATCCTCCGCTACAACCCCCACGCGGTGATCGAGGGGATGGCCATCGCCGGTTACACCATCGGCGCCACCCAGGGGTATAACTACATCCGCGGTGAATTCTGGGAGCCCTACGAGCGCTTCCAGGCGGCCATCGAGGAGGCCCGCGCCCACGGCTTGCTGGGCAAGAACATCCTCGGCAGCGGCGTCGATTTCGACATTGAGGTGCACCTGGGGGCGGGCGCCTACATCTGCGGCGAGGAAACGGCCCTGCTGGAGTCCATCGAAGGCAAGAAGGGGCAGCCACGTTTCAAACCGCCGTTTCCCGCCAGCTACGGCCTCTACGGCCGCCCCACCACCATCAACAACACCGAGACCCTGGCCTCCGTGCCCTCCATCATCCGCAACGGCGGGCAGTGGTTCCTGGAGTTGGGCAAGCCCAACAACGGCGGCACCAAGATCTTCTCCGTCTCCGGCCATGTGAAGCGTCCGGGCAACTACGAGGTGCCCATGGGCACGCCCTTCCGCGACCTGCTGGAGATGGCCGGCGGCATGCTCGACGGCATGAAGCTGAAGGCCGTCATCCCCGGCGGCTCGTCCACCCCGGTCGTCCCCGGCGACGTGATGATGGACGTCACCATGGACTACGACTCCATCGCCAAGGCCGGCTCCATGCTGGGCGCGGGTTCGGTGATGGTGATCGGGGAGGGGACCTGCATGGTCAAGGTCCTGGCCCGTATCTCCCATTTCTATTACGAGGAGTCCTGCGGCCAGTGCACCCCATGCCGCGAGGGGACCGGCTGGCTCGCGCGCGTCGTGCACCGCATCGAACACGGCGAGGGCCGCCCCGAAGACCTGGAACTGCTCGAATCCGTCGCCAGCCGCATTGAGGGGCACACCATCTGCGCCCTGGGCGATGCCGCGGCCATGCCGGTGGCCAGCTTCATCAAACACTTCCGGGACGAATTCGAGCACCACATCACCCACAAGCGCTGCATGAACTAAGGCCCAGTCATGATCACCATCGAGATCGACGGACAGCGGGTCGAAGCCCGCGAAGGGGACATGGTCATCGAGGCGGCGGACCAGGCGGGCATCTACATCCCCCGTTTCTGCTACCACAAGAAGCTGTCCATCGCGGCCAACTGCCGCATGTGCCTGGTGGAAGTGGAAAAGGCGCGCAAGCCCCTGCCGGCCTGTGCCACCCCGGTCACCGACGGGATGAAGGTCTTCACCAAGTCCCCCATGGCTCTCACCGCCCAGAAGGGGGTGATGGAATTCCTCCTCATCAACCACCCCCTCGACTGCCCCATCTGCGACCAGGGCGGCGAGTGCGAGCTGCAGGACATCGCCATGGGCTACGGCCAGGACGTGTCCCGCTACGCCGAGGCCAAGCGCGCGGTACCCAAGGAGGACATCGGTCCCCTCATCGAGACGGAAATGACCCGTTGCATCCACTGCACGCGCTGCGTGCGTTTTGGCGAGGAAGTGGCGGGCCTCAAGGAGCTGGGGGCCACCGGGCGCGGTGAGCACATGCGCATCGGCACCTTCGTCGAAAAACACCTGAACAACGAGCTCTCGGGCAACGTCATCGACCTGTGTCCGGTGGGTGCCCTCACCTCCAAGCCCTACCGTTATCAGGCGCGCCCCTGGGAGATGCGCTCCCACCATGCCGTCAGCCACCACGACTGCGTGGGCAGCAACCTGGAGGTGCATACCCTGCGCCATCGGGTGATGCGGGTGGTGCCGCGCGAGAACGAGGGAGTCAACGAGACTTGGATCGCCGACCGCGACCGCTTTTCCTACGAGGGGTTGTACCACGAAGACCGTCTCGCCAGCCCCATGATCAAGCAGCAGGGAGAGTGGCACGAATGTGACTGGGAGACCGCCCTGCAGGCCGTCCAGGAGCTGCTGAACAGGCCCTCGGCGGGGAGCGAGATCGGCGGCCTCATCAGCCCCTCCGCCAGCAACGAGGAGCTGTTCCTGTTCAAGCGCCTGCTGGACAGCCTCGGCTCACCCAACCTGGACTATCGCCTGCGTCGGGCCCACACCCAAGGCCCCGCCGACGATGGGGCCCACACCCTGGGTGAGGGCGGCCTGGCCAGTCTGGAGAACTCCCAGGCCCTATTCCTGGTGGGGGCCGAACTCCACCACGACCAACCCATGGTCGCCCACCGGGTGCGCAAGGCCTGGCTCAACGGAGCGGACATCGCCGCCCTCGGTCATCGTGCCTACGAATACCGTTTCGGGCTCTCCACCCGCATGACCGACCGGCCATCCCGCATGGCTTGGCACCTGGCCCGCGTCGCCAAAGCGGTGGCCACGGCGAAGCGGGTGCCTGGTGCCGATTTCCTCAAGGGGGTGGACGATCCGGCGGCGGAACACCAGGCCATCGCACGCCTGCTCCTCGACAAGACTCCCGCCGTCATCCTCGCCGGCCAACAACTGTTGCGTGGCCCGGTGAGCGACGAGTCCCTGGGGTTGCTCCGATTCATCGCCGAACACACGGGCGCGCGCCTTGCGGTCCTGCCCGACGGGGCCAACCCTTTCGGCGCCTCGGCCCTCGGAGTCGGTCCTGGGGAAGGGGGGCTCGGGGCCCAGGAGATGCTGGCCGATGGTTCCCCGGTGAGCACCTTCCTCCTCTACGGCGTGGAACCCGAAGCGGACAGCTACGATCCGCAGGCCACCGCACGCGCCTTGAAGTCCGCCTCCGCCGTGGTCGCCTTCACCGCCTACCGCAGCCCGTTGTTGCTGGAGACCGCCCAGGTCCTCCTGCCCATCGCCGCGCCGTACGAATACGCCGGCACCTTCACCAATCTGGACGGTCGCGTGCAAGCCAGCCGCGCCGCCGCCCGCCCCCTGGGGGAGGCACGTCCGGGCTGGAAGGTCCTGCGCGTGCTGGGCGCCGGACGAGATGCGGGCGCCTTCGATTATCTGGAACTCGACGAAGTGACCCGTGACGCCCAGGCCGCCATGGGCACGGTGACTCCCATGGCCAGGGCCCTATCGCCCCAGGCTCCCGCGGAGACCGCTCTGGAGCGCATCGGTGACTTGAGCCTCTACGGGCTGGACGCCCTCACGCGCCGCAGCGCCCCGCTCCAGGCGCTGGATCCGTTCTTCGTCGCCGTGGCGCCGCAGACCGCCGGCGAGCTGGGCTTGGCCGTCGGTGACCGGGTCTTGGTGACGCAGGGCGAGGTGACGGTGGAGGCCGATCTCCGGATCGATGGCACCGTTCCCGCCGGGGCGGTGTTCTGTCCCGCCGGGCCGGCGGGTTCGGAACGGCTCGGCGCCGCCTACGGCCCCGTGGACGTGCAGAAAAATAGATGAACAACGAGCGGAAAATCCATGCTTGACGGAATTCAAGAACTGCTGCGGGGGCTGCCCGAACCTCTGGGCTACGTGGTGTGGACCGTGGCCAAGATCCTCGCCATCGTCCTGCCCATCATGATCGCTGTCGCCTACCTCACCTTCGCCGAGCGCAAGGTCATCGGCTACATCCAGGTACGCGTGGGGCCCAACCGGGTGGGGCCACGCGGCTGGCTGCAGCCCATCGCCGACGGGGTGAAACTCCTGTTCAAAGAAACCATCGTTCCCACCAACGCCAACAAGTTCCTGTTCATCATCGCTCCGGTGCTCACCTTCGCACCCTCCATCGCCGCCTGGGCGGTGGTGCCCTTCGACGATGGCCTGGTGCTCAGCAACATAGATGCCGGCCTGCTTTACATCCTCGCCATCACCTCCGTGGGCGTGTACGGGGTGATCATCGCCGGCTGGGCCTCCAACTCCAAGTACGCCCTCCTCGGCGCCCTGCGTTCCGCCGCCCAGATCATCTCTTACGAGATCGCCATGGGGTTCGCCCTGGTGGGTGTCATCCTCGCCGCCGGCAGCCTCAATCTGACCACCATCGTCGAGGGCCAGCAGGGCAGCATTTTCCACTGGTATTGGTTGCCGTTGTTGCCGCTGTTCCTCATCTACTTCATTTCCGGCGTGGCGGAAACCAACCGCGCCCCCTTCGACGTCGCCGAGGGGGAGTCGGAAATCGTCGCCGGTTTCCACGTGGAGTATTCGGCCATGACCTTCTCGGTCTTCTTCCTCGCCGAATACGCCAACATGATCCTGATATCGATCCTTACCGCCATCATGTTCCTGGGCGGTTGGCTGTCCCCCTTCGAGGGCATCCCGGTGCTGGGTGAGCTGTTCGAGCCGGTGCCCGGTATCGTCTGGTTGTTGTTGAAGGCCGGCTTCTTCCTGTTCCTCTACCTGTGGTTCCGGGCCACCTTCCCCCGGTACCGCTACGACCAGATCATGCGTTTGGGTTGGAAGGTCTTCATCCCCATCACCATCGTCTGGTTGCTGGTGGTGGGCGCGGCGGTGGTCGCGGGCATCGGCCCGTGGTTCGACTGACGCGGGACCGGAGGAAAGAGCAATGAACAAAGTCGTCCGTTATTTCAAAAGCCTGCTCTTGTGGGAGCTGATCCAGGGCTTGCGCCTCACCGGCAAGTACCTGTTCGCCAAGAAGATCACCGTCCAATACCCGGACGAAAAAACACCCCTGTCGCCGCGCTTCCGCGGCCTGCATGCCCTGCGCCGGTACCCCAACGGCGAGGAACGTTGCATCGCCTGCAAGCTGTGCGAAGCGGTCTGTCCGGCCTTGGCCATCACCATTGAGGCCGGTCCCCGCGAGGGCGATGGCACGCGCCGCACCACCCGCTACGAGATCGACCTGTTCAAGTGCATCTTTTGCGGTTTCTGCGAGGAGTCCTGTCCAGTGGATTCCATCGTCGAGACGGACATCTTCGAGTACCACTTCGAGCGTCGCGGCGAACAAATCATGGACAAGCAGAAATTGCTGGCCATCGGTGATAAGTACGAGGACCGCATCGCCCGCAATCGCCAATTGGACGCCAAATACCGCTGACGGACACCCCCATGACCTTCGAAGAACTGGTTTTCTACTTTTTCTCCGCCATCCTGGTGTTCGCCGCCACCATGGTGGTGTTCATCAAGAAACCGGTGCACGCCGCCCTCTATTTGGTGCTGGCCTTCTTTTCCAGCGCCGGCGTCTGGTTGTTGCTCGACGCCGAATTCCTCGCCATCACCCTGGTGCTGGTTTACGTGGGCGCGGTAATGGTGCTGTTCCTCTTCGTGGTGATGATGCTGGACATCAATCTCAGCCCGCTGCGTGAAGGCTTCGCCCGCTACCTGCCCGCGGGGCTGCTCATCGGCCTGGTGGTGTTGGCGGAACTGGCCTACGTGTATACCCGCGATTACTTCGGGCCCGAACGCTTCCCCAATCCTGGGCATCACCCCGAGGACTACAGCAATACCGCCGAGCTGGGGTCGCGCCTCTACACCGAACACTTTCTCGGCTTCGAGTTGGCCGCGGTGATCCTCTTGGTGGCCATCATCGCCGCCATCGCCCTCACCCTGCGTCCCAAGCGGATGTCCAAGTACGTGCGCCCGGAGGACCAGGTGGTGATCACCCGCAAGGGGCGGGTCAAGCTGGTGGACCCCAAAACCGACAAGACGGAAGGCTGAGCGCGATCATGCTGACACTCTCCCATTTCCTCATCCTGGGCGCGATCCTGTTCTGCATCAGCATCGCCGGGATCTTCCTCAATCGGAAGAACATCATCATTCTGCTCATGGCCATCGAGCTCATGCTGCTGGCGGTGAACATGAACTTCATCGCCTTCTCCCACTTCCTCGGTGACGTACAGGGACAGATCTTCGTCTTTTTCATCCTCACCGTGGCGGCCGCGGAGGCATCCATCGGGCTGGCCATCCTGGTGGTCTTGTTCCGTAACAAACGCACCATCAACGTCGCCGACATCGATTCGCTCAAGGGATGACAACAACGATGAAAAGTCTCTACCTGGCCATCGTCCTCGCACCGCTGATCGGCTCGGTGATCGCCGGTTTGTTCGGGCGGAAGATCGGTCGCGCCGGTGCCCATTGGGTCACCATCACCGGCGTCGCCGTCGCTTTCGCCTGCTCCGCCTATGCCGCCTTGCAGGTCTTCAGCGGCGCCTGGCCCACCTTCAACGAAGGGATCTACACCTGGGCGGTGAGCGATTCCTTCAAGTTCGAGGTGGGGTTCCTGGTAGACCGCCTGACCGCCTTGATGATGGTGGTGGTGACCTTCGTCTCCCTGATGGTACACATCTACACCATCGGTTACATGCGTGACGACCCGGGCTATCAGCGCTTCTTCTGCTACATCTCCTTGTTCACCTTCTCCATGCTGATGTTGGTGATGTCCAACAATTTCCTGCAGCTCTTCTTCGGCTGGGAGGCGGTGGGCCTGGTGTCCTATCTGTTGATCGGTTTCTGGTTCAAGCGCGAGTCGGCCATCTACGCCAATCTCAAGGCCTTCCTCGTCAACCGTGTGGGCGATTTCGGTTTTCTCCTGGGCATCGCTCTGGTGCTGCACTACTTCAACAGCCTGGACTACGCCGACGTCTTCGCCGCCGCGCCCCTGCTCAAGGACATGACCATCAACATCAGCGGTGGTACGGAGTGGTCCCTGATGACGGTCATCTGTATCCTCCTGTTCATCGGTGCCATGGGTAAGTCGGCGCAGGTGCCCCTACACGTGTGGTTGCCCGATTCCATGGAAGGTCCCACTCCCATCTCCGCCCTCATCCACGCCGCCACCATGGTTACCGCCGGTATCTTCATGGTGGCGCGCATGTCGCCCCTGTACGAACTTTCGGAGGTGGCTTTGTCGGTGGTCATGATCATCGGTGCCGTCACCGCCTTCTTCATGGGGCTGCTGGGCATCATCCAGAACGACATCAAACGCGTGGTGGCTTACTCGACCTTGTCCCAGCTCGGGTACATGACCGTCGCCTTGGGTGCTTCGGCCTACGCCGCCGGTATCTTCCATTTGATGACCCATGCCTTTTTCAAGGCCCTCCTGTTCCTCGCCGCCGGCTCGGTCATCGTCGCCATGCACCACGAGCAGGACATTCGCAGGATGGGCGGTCTGAAGAAATACATGCCCATCACCTACTGGACCTTCCTCATCGGTACTCTCGCTCTCATCGGTTTCCCCGGCCTCTCGGGTTTCTTCTCCAAGGACTCCATCATCGAGGCGGTGCGCCTCTCCAGCATCCCCGGGGCCGGTTTCGCTTATCTCCTGGTCCTCGCCGGTGTGTTCGTCACCGCCTTCTACAGTTTCCGCCTGTTTTTCATCGTTTTCCACGGCAAACCTCGTTTCGATGCTCACACCGCCGAACATCTGCGCGAGAGCCCACCGGTGATCACCGTGCCCTTGATCCTTCTCGCCATTCCGTCGGTGTTCATCGGGGCCGTCACCTTTGAGCCGTTGTTGTTCGGTGAATTCTTCAGGGGGGTCATCTTCGTCGCGCCCGAGCACGACGTACTGGCGGCGATGGGCGAAGGAATCCATGGCATGATGGGCTTCCTCTTGCACGGCCTCTTGGGACCGGCGTTCTGGCTCGCCATCGCCGGTCTGTTCGCGGCCTGGTACATCTACATGCAGCGCCCGCAGATCGCCGCGGCAACCAAGGAACGTTTCGCTTGGTTGTACCGGCTCTTGGACCGGAAATATGGGTTCGACGATTTCAATGAGGTCGTCTTCGCCGACGGCAGTCGCAAGCTGGGTACTTTCCTGTGGAAGGTCACCGATCTGAAGATCATCGACGGAGTTCTGGTCAACGGAACGGCCAAACTGGTGGCGGCCTCTGCTGCGCGCCTGCGTCACCTGCAGACCGGTTACCTCTACCACTACGCCTTTTCCATCATCATCGGTGTCGCCGTCATCCTGACCCTCGCCCTGATCTGACTATAAAAAGGTACAACTAGGGATGTCTTCCGATCTGCCTATCCTCAGTCTTCTCATCTGGCTGCCCATCCTGGGCGGTGCCATCGTCATCGCGGTCGGTGGAGGGAACAGGAACGCCTCCAGCGCGCGCTGGTTGTCGTTGTTCTTCTCGGTCATCGCCTTGTGGTTGTCGATCCCTCTCTACACCCAGTTCGACACCACGACCTCCGCCATGCAGTTCGTCGAGAAGGTGCCCTGGATCGAGACTTTCAACATCTATTACCACCTGGGGGTGGACGGTTTTTCCATGCCTCTGATCCTCCTCACCACCTTCTCCACCCTGTTGGTGGTGCTGGCCGGATGGGAGGTCATCAAGGAGAAGCCGGCCCAGTACATGGGTGCCTTTCTCATCATGGAAGGACTCATGATCGGCGTCTTCGCGGCCCTGGATTCGGTGCTGTTCTATGTCTTCTGGGAGGCGATGCTCATCCCTATGTTCCTCATCATCGGCATCTGGGGTGGGCCGCGGCGAATCTACGCCACCGTCAAGTTTTTCCTCTACACTTTCCTCGGTTCGGTGTTCATGTTGGTGGCGCTCATCTACATGTACATCAAGGGGGGCAGCTTCGCGATCCTGGATCTGCACACCTTGCCCCTTTCTCTCACCGAGCAGATCCTCATTTTCCTGGCCTTCCTCATCGCCTTCGCGGTGAAGATCCCCATGTGGCCCGTCCATACTTGGTTGCCCGATGCCCATGTGGAGGCGCCCACCGGTGGTTCGGTGATCCTGGCCGCGATCATGTTGAAGATGGGCGGCTATGGTTTCGTGCGTTTCTCCCTGCCCATCACCCCCGATGCCAGCATGACTTTGGATTGGTTGGTCATCCTCTTGTCCCTCATCGCGATCATCTACATCGGTTTCGTCGCCCTGGTGCAAGAGGATCTCAAGAAACTCATCGCTTATTCCTCCATCGCTCACATGGGTTTCGTGACCCTCGGTTTCTTCCTCCTGTTCGACATCATGGAGGCCACCGGGCAAGTGCGTGGCGCCGCACTGGGCATCGAAGGGGCGATGGTGCAGATGGTTTCCCACGGTTTCATTTCCGGTGCCTTGTTCCTGTGCGTGGGGGTGCTCTACGACCGTATGCACACGCGCCGCATCCAGGACTACGGCGGTGTGGCCAATGTTATGCCCGTGTTCGCCGCCTTCGCGGTCCTGTTCGCCATGGCCAATACGGGTCTGCCGGGAACCTCCGGTTTCGTGGGAGAGTTCATGGTCATATTGAGCGCCATGAAGGCCAATTTCTGGATCGCCTTCGCCGCCGCCACCACTTTGATCATCGGCGCAGGTTATACCTTGTGGATGGTGAAGCGGGTCTTCTTCGGAGAAGTGGGCAACGAGCGGGTGGCCGTCCTCACCGATCTCAACAAACGTGAGTTCCTGATCCTGGGTCTGCTCGCCATCGCAGTGCTGGGCCTGGGCGTGTGGCCCGATCCCTTGCTGGAGGTGATGCACGCCTCGGTGGACAACCTGATCCAGCATGTGACCCAATCCAAAATCTGACGAGACGAAACGATGGATGCGCTTTCCGTGGATTTCTCCATCCTGATACCCGAGATCGTTCTCCTGACCATGGCGTGCGTGGTCTTGTTCGTGGATCTCTACGTGCCGCAGCGAAACAAGGCCATGACCCAGGGCCTGACCCTCGTCACGCTGGCGCTGTGCGCCCTGTTCGCAGCGCAAGGCATCGGCGATACGCCGCGTATCTCCTTCAACGGCTCCTTCATCAGCGACGGTCTTTCCAATCTGTTGAAGACGCTGATCTTCCTCACCGCCATGGTGGTGTTCGTCTATTCCCGCCGCTATTTGGCCGACCGGGAAGTTCTCAAGGGGGAGTTCTATCTGCTGGGCCTGTTCTCCCTTCTGGGAATGAGCATCCTCGTTTCTGCTTATTCGATGGTGACCGTCTATCTGGGCTTGGAATTGCTGTCCTTGGCCCTCTACGCCATGGTCGCACTGCACCGGGATGAGCTTGCCCCCACCGAGGCGGCCATGAAGTATTTCATCCTCGGCGCCCTGGCCTCGGGAATGTTGTTGTACGGGATGTCTCTTTTGTACGGGGTGACCGGTACCTTGCAGATCGACATCCTTGCCCAGCGCGCCAGCACGGCCATGGAGCAAGATGCGCTGTTGTTCCTGGTGGGGGTGGTCTTCCTGGTGGTGGGGGTGGCCTTCAAATTCGGCGCCGTGCCCTTCCACATGTGGGTGCCCGATGTCTATCACGGCGCTCCCACGGCCATGACTCTGTTTATCAGCACGGCGCCTAAGTTGGCCGCTTTCGGTATGTTGTACCGCCTCTTCGCCGAAGGGCTCATCACCTTCCATGGCGAGTGGCAACAGTACTTGATCATCCTTGCGGCGTTGTCCTTGGTGGTGGGAAATGTGGTGGCCATAGCCCAGCGTAACCTCAAGCGCATGTTCGCCTATTCGGCCATCGCCCACGTGGGCTATCTGTTCCTTGGCATCGTCGCCGGTACCGAGGCCGGGTTCGCGTCCTCCCTGTTCTACGTCATCGCCTACGTCATCATGGGGCTGGGTGGTTTCGGCATGATCCTGCTACTGAGCCGCAAGGGATTCGAGGGGGATCGCCTGGAGGATCTCAAGGGTCTCAACGACACCCATCCCTGGTATGCGTTGATGATGCTCATTCTCATGGCCAGCATGGCTGGCGTGCCACCCACCCTGGGTTTTTACGCCAAGCTGGCGGTGATCCAGGCGGTGGTGGACAGCGGTCAAGTGTGGTTGGCGGTGCTGGCGGTGATCTTTTCGGTCATCGGTGCGTTCTACTATCTACGAGCGATCTGGTACATGTATTTCGACGAACCGCAGGTGAAAGTGGGGATCACCGAGGCTGGTGGCGTGGCCAAGGCCCTATTGAGTGCCAACAGTCTTTTGGTGTTGATGCTCGGAATCGTGCCCGGGGGCCTGTTGGCCTTGTGCTTCCAGGTCATCGCCGGTTGAAGGTTTCGGCATGGAATCTGAATGGAAAAGCCCCTGACCCAGGGGCTTTTTCGTTTCATGAGCGACCCTCCCATCGATCTGGACCGGCTTCGGGACGTGGAGCGGCGTCTTCTCGAGGACGATGCCTTGCTACCCTCCATGCCCGAGATCACGGTGCGCATCCAGTCCACTATGGAGGACGAGGCGACCGGTGTGAACGAGATCGCCAACCTCATCCAGGCGGATGCGGCTTTGAGCGGTCGTATGATCCAGGTGGCCAACAGCGCCCAATTCGGTCATTTGCCCAAGGTCGCCAGCGTCCAGGCGGCGGTCGGCCGCCTGGGCCTGAAATCGGTCCGCAATCTGGCTATCAGTTTTTCCCTGAAGACGGCGCTGCTGGTCAAAAAACCGCCTTATCGGGAATGGTTGCGTCAAGTATGGGAGCGGAGCGTGTCCGTGGGGGCGGTGAGTTACATCCTCGCCACCGTCACCGTCGGCTTGGAGGCCGACCGGGCCATGCTCCTGGGCCTGTTGCATAATGTGGGCGAGCTGGCGGTGGTGCGCATCGCCCACGACCTCTCCCTGGACGAGGCGGTCATCGAACGCCTCGGCCGAGAGCACGGAGCGGAAGTGGCTACCCGCGTGCTCGAGCACTGGCGCCTGGAGGAATTTGAGCCGGCCATCCAGCAGAGCGGCGATTGGATGGCGGTCTCGGAAGGGGAGGGCCCGGACTACCTGGACCTGTTGCAAGTGGCCCGCTACCATGCCCTCATGGGCACCCCGGAGGGGGGCAATCTGCCGAAACTCACCGAGCTGCCCGCCTTTTCCCGCTTCCCCATGTTGCGTCTCGGGCCGGACATGAGCATCGAGCTGTTGCGCGAGTCGCACCACAAGATCGCCGAGATCAAGGCCCTGCTGAGCTGAAAGGAACCCCTTGGACGAGAAAGACCGCCTCATCTGGATCGACCTGGAGATGACCGGGCTGGACCCGGACCGGGATCGTATCCTGGAGATCGCCACCCTCGTCACCGACGCCCAACTCAACGAACTGGCCACCGGGCCGGTGCTGGCCATCTATCAGCCGGAGTCGGTGTTGGCGGCGATGGACGAGTGGAACCAGACCCACCACGGGGCCTCCGGCCTCTTGGAGCGGGTGCGCAAGAGCACGGTGGATGAGCGCCGGGCGGAGGCGGAGACCCTGGACTTCCTGCGCCGCTGGGTACCCGAGGGGGCCTCTCCCATGTGCGGCAACAGCATCTGCCAGGACCGTCGTTTCCTCTATCGCCACATGCCGCGCCTGGAGGCCTATTTCCATTACCGCAACCTGGACGTGAGCACCCTCAAGGAACTGGCCCGGCGCTGGGCGCCGGAGGTGGCCGCGGGGGTGAAGAAGCAGGGCGCCCATCTGGCCCTGGACGACATCCGCGAGTCGGTGGAGGAGCTGCGCTACTACCGCGCGTACCTGCTGCGCGTCTGATCCCGCTGCCGTGTCAGCGCCCAGGCCACGTGTTCCCGCACCAGCGCCGAGGGATGCGACAGGTGCCGTTCCAGGGCACTGACGATGGCCCCGTCCGGCGGGACGTTCCCCAGGGCCACCGCCAGATTGCGCAACCAGCGTTCGTGTCCCAGGCGGCGGATGGCACTGCCCTCCGTGCGCCGCAGGAACTCGTCCTCTGTCCAGGTGAACAGGGTCAGCAGGTCGGCCCGGTCGAGGCCGTTGCGGGGCAGGAAGTCCGTCTCCCCGGTGGTGCGGGCGAAGCGGTTCCAGGGGCAGACCAGTTGGCAGTCGTCGCAGCCGAACACCCGGTTGCCCATGAGCGGGCGCAGTGCCTCGGGGATGGGGCCATGGTGTTCGATGGTCAGGTAGCTGATGCAACGGCGGGCGTCGAGCCGGTAGGGGGCGACGATGGCCCCCGTGGGGCACACGTCCAGGCAGGCGCGGCAGCGGCCGCAGTGGTCGCGGGCGGGGGTGTCCACGGGCAGGGGCAGGTCCAGGCAGATCTCCCCGAGGAAGAACCAGGAGCCGGTGCGCGAGACCAGGTTGGTGTGCTTGCCCTGCCAGCCGAGCCCCGCCGCCCGGGCCAGCGGCTTCTCCAGCACCGGCGCGCTGTCGCAGAAGACCCGATAACGGAATGGGTGGCCCAATGCCGCCTCGATGCGCCGTGCCAGGCGTTGCAGGCGTTTGCGGATCAGTTTGTGGTAGTCACGCCCGAGGGCATAGCGGGCGACGTAGGCGCGGCAGGGGTCGGCCAGGGTCTCGTGCAGGGCCTCGTGGGGTTCGGGCAGGTAGTCCAGGCGTACGCTCAGGACCCGCACCGTGCCAGGTACCAGGGCCTTGGGGTCGGTGCGTAGTTTCAGGTGGCGTGCCATGAATCCCATCTCGCCGTGCCAGCCGGCGGCCAGCCACTCACGCAGGTGGTCCGCCGCTTCTCCCACGTCGGGCATGGCGATGCCCACGTCCTGAAAGCCCAGCTCACGGGCCCAGGCCTTGATCTGATCGGCCAGGCGTTGCCAACGATCCACGCGCGCCCCTCAAACTGACAAAATTCCTCGACATTTCTATCATAGACGCTATGGAACCGCTCCCCGACGCCCTCTATACTGCCGCCCAGGTGCGTGCCATGGACCGCGCTCTCATGGAGGGCGGCATCCCCGGCATCGAGCTCATGAACCGGGCCGGTCGCGCCGCCTTCACCGTGGCCATGCGCCGTTGGCCCGATGCCGATCGCATCACCGTCCTGTGCGGCACCGGTAACAACGGCGGCGACGGCTTCGTTTTCGCCCGACTGGCGCATGAGGCCGGGTGCGCGGTGCGGGTGGTGCTCGTGGGGGAGGTGGGCCGGATCCGGGGCGATGCCCGCTAGGCCTGGAAGGCCATGGGCGCGGCGGGGGTCGCTGCCGAGCCCTTTGACGGTGATCTGGGCGCGGCGGACCTGCTGGTGGACGGCCTCTTCGGCACCGGCCTGGACCGTGCCGTGGCCGGCACGCACCGGGCTGCCATCGACGCCCTGAACGGGCACGGGGCACCGG
>WFVN01000092.1 GCA_015491615.1 Gammaproteobacteria bacterium | reverse complement strand
GAGCAGGTCTCCGTCCTGGACCAGGGCGCGCACGATGCCGTCGGGCGCGGGATTCCAGGCCGTGCCCTGCCCCGAGGACAATTCCAGCTCGGCGAGGCGCGGACGCGCCAGGCCGCCGGCCATGGTGAACCGCCCGCCGATGAACAGGGTCGTGCCCGAGGCGGAAGGCAGCAGGGTATGGACGATATCGTCCACCCCGGTGAACCAGGGATTGACATCCCCCGTCAGGGCATGCACGGAGGCCAGGTAGGCGCGGGAGACGGCGCCCCCCTGAAAGGCGGTGAAGGCGCCGCCCACATAGACGCCCAGGCCGTCCTGCGACAGGGCCAGGGCATTGACGGGACCGTCGGGATCCGGGTCCCAGTCGCCCACGTTATTGGTATCGGTGGTGGTGTCGATGACGGCCAGGTTGTTGCGCGCAACGCCCCCCACCGTGGTAAAACTGCCGCCGATATAGAGGGCCCGGCCGTCGCGGGAGAGGGTCATGGCCTCGACGGCGCCGCCGCCCACGTCGGGGTTCCAGGCGGTCACCGCCCCCGTCGCCAATTCAATCGCGGCCAGATTATTGCGCGGCGCCGCCTGGCCATTGGGTTCGAACACCTGGGTGAAACTGCCGCCGATATACAGGAACTGTCCGGTGACCAGGATCGCATTGACCACCCCGTCCGTATCACCGATGCCATCGTCGGGAATGGATGCCGCCCAGGCAGGGGGCAGGCACAGGCCCCACACCAGGAGGACCGCCGCCAGGCCCCTGGCCATGCCCGTCACCACCGCGCCGCCCCCGCATGCCTGGCGCGGCGCAGCAGCGACACCAGCCCTGCAAGCAGCCACCATGGGGCCAGGGCGCCGCCATAATTGCTCACATAATTCTCGCGCCGCACCACCTCCACATTGCCCGCTTTGTCAGTGGAATAGAAGCGCAGGGTGGCATTGTCACTGATTGTGACGGGCCCGCCATACACATTGAACTGCGAGAGGGGGGCATCGTCGTTGGTGGTATAGAAGGTCCGGTCGCAACCGGAAGCCTCGTCCACGCAACTCAGCGTCACCACCAGCCTGCGGCTGCTGAATACCATCGTGCCCGGCGAGGCCGTGGTCACCGGCGCCACAATTTCGAGGAAATATTGCTCCGTATTGACGCTCTCCGTATTACCCAGGCGGTCCACGGAAAAGAATTTCAGCACCGTGTCCTCGATCAAGGAAATAGGCTCCGTGTAGAGGGTGGAGGCCGTGGTGGGTGTCGAGCCGTCGGTCGTATAGTAAGTTGCGGCGCAGCCCGATCCCCCGCCATCGTCACATGCCAGCACCACGGGCTTGTTGTTGATGCCGTTGTAGTTGCCGCCGGACGGAGTGGCGGTGGTGAAGGGGGCATCGCGCTCCAGGGGCAGGGCGTCGAGGGCCGCCAGGTAACCGCGGGACTCGCCGTTCACCCGGATGAAGTCCCCGCCCGCGTAGAGGGTTCCGCCGCTGCCGGGCATGAGCAGGCGGCGCACCACCCCGTCGCTCTGATCTCCCCAGTCCGGGATGACCTGGCCCTCCTCCCGGCTCAGTGCCGCCAGGCCCGGTTGCGGGCTGCCACCGATGCTGCCGAAGGCGCCTCCCACGTAGAGGCTGGCCCGGTCCCGCGCCTGCACCAGATCCCATACGATGCCATCCGCCTGGGGATTCCATGGAGCCGCCAGATTGCTGACGGTGCTGAGGGCGGCGAGGGAGGCGCGGCTGTCCCCCCCCACGGCGGAAAAATCGCCGGCAATGTACAAAAGATCACCTTCGTCCGAAAGCCGCATGGCATACACCACCCCGGCCACTTGGGGCGCCCACCCGGTGGGAGAGGCCGTGGCGGTATCGAGGGCCACGACGCCGGCATGGGGGGTGCTGCCCACCACTGAGAAATCGCCGCCCGCATAGAGCGTGACGCCGCGCAGGGCCAGGGCGTGGACGGCGCCATCGGTGGGCGTGGCGGCGCTGGATCCGGCCACCTGGGGCGCCCACAGCGTGGCCGAGCCATTGGGACGCAACTCGGCCAGGCGCCGGCGGGTCTGCCCGCCGATGACAGAGAAAGCGCCCCCTGCGTAGATGGAGGCGCCATCCTCGGACAACAACAAGGCATGGACGGGCGCATCGGCGGCGGGATTCCAGAAGGTAGGCAGGCCGCTGTCCAGGTCCAGCTCCGCGGCGCGGCCGCGGGGCTGGCCCGCGACGACGGTGAAGTCGCCGCCAAGATACAGGGAAGCGCCCGAGGCGGAGCGTATCATGGTCCTGACGAGGCCGTCGGCGCCGGGATTCCAGGG